>CALVLC010000024.1 GCA_944336335.1 uncultured Bacilli bacterium
GGTTTTCAAGACCATCCTCTTCAACCACTTGAGTATTTCTCCAACAATTGGTGGACTCTACAGGACTCGAACCTGTAACCGATCGGTTATGGGCCGATAGCTCTAACCATTGCGCTAAGAGTCCATATCACTTACTGTTTTAATTTGGTAGCAGCGAGTGGACTCGAACCACCGACGCACCGGGTATGAGCCGATTGCTCTAACCAACTGAGCTACGCTGCCATAAAAAATGGTGGATCCTAGGAGAATCGAACTCCTGACTTAAGCTTGCAAAGCTAACGTTATCCCATTTAACTAAGGACCCAACTTGCTCGACTTTTCGCGTGCTCATAAATAATACCATAAACAGCAATGAAAGCAAGAATTTTTTTAAAATTTTTTGCAGAAATTTTTTGTGCTGTTTTCGATGAATTTCAACATATATAAAAGATATAGTTAATAACTAGTAATAAAATAGCTGTTGAATCTGCTAAAATCAATCTCATATTTTGCCACTAATTATCTACTAGTTTTAAACTTTAATAGGCTTTTTGCATGGTTTTTGCAATAAAAAAAACATACTTTAAGCTAAAGTATCAATTACAATGTCTGCGCCTTTTTCATTCACATTAGTAAAGTAAATTTTAATGTCCAAACTCTCACTACTATTCAAATTTCCACTATTTAAATGAGTTGAAGAACGATATGTTCTTAAATCAAAAGTATCACCAGTCTCAAAAAAGTCTTCACTTGAATATGGATAGAATCTTTTTTGATGAGTGCCACCAGAGATTTTTGAAGAAATCAGTTCAATTTGGTTAAACAGTTCTGCAGTATTGTTTCTATCATAACTATAAGTATTTGAAGCAGCGATTGTTAGGTAAGTATCTTCTGGTATCCCATTTTTTAACAAGCTAGATTCATAATAAACTTGATGATTGTTCTGAATCGCATAAATTAAACGAGCATCAACGTGATAAAGTTTAACTCCACTTTCAGTCGGCATACGTCCATAGGTTGTTTCATAAGCATAAGTTGAATCGAGTTCATTCAATCCATTTGGTGTATATAGTTCTAGAACTATATATTCGTCAAATACTGAACCAGAATAATTATCTGTAATGAATATTGCTCCACCATTTTCTCTTGGGTTTAAGTGAATTTTTGCAGGGATATCTTTTGAAGCATCTACAATAATTGGATTTATCCAGCCTAAAGCAGCCTTAGTCCAAACATTGTGATCGCCAACATTGCAATCTTGCATATCATAGTAACCTAATGGAGCACGACTTTGTGTATAATCATAATAATCATTAAGCCCCATTAAATGTCCAGTTTCATGAATATATGTATGTGCATCGATTTCATCATCTGCTTTTTTATGCATAAAATCATAACTTGCCCACCCAAAAGTTCCAACATCCGGAGACTCAAGATTAGGCCAAAAATATTGGAAAGAAGTTACAAAAGCCCAAAATGTACCTTCTTCATTATAAAAAGAATTATCAGTTAAATAATCTGGAGCGCTATAAATAAACCATACAGAATCCATCAAACCATCTTTATCATAATCATATTTTGTAAAATCATAATCTGAATTTTGAGATTTTGCGGTTGAAAATGCTGATCTTACGACAGCGCCTACATTCGTAGTACCGTCAATTACCTGGTTAGTTGTGTAATTTACCTTTACCACATCTGCTATATCAAAATTAAGATTTAAATTACCAAAACTTGATATTTCAAAATAACTCGAGACACTTTCCCAATAGTTTGTATCCTCAATTGTCCCATTAAATGCAGCTTCTAAGTTGTTTTTAATTAATTCTTCCCCATTTTCAACACCATAAGCATCATCAAAAGTTAAGTCACTAAATTCAACTGGAATAACTAAAACATTAGCTGGATTTTCTTTTGTTGCCGTTGAAGTCAAAACATCTTGATTCGAAGTCTCTATTAATTCTTTATATGTCATATATTGAGTTGGATTAAGTGATGGGTCAACTCCGATTTCTTTTCCATAATTGTCATCAACTGTGATTGGAATTACTGTTTCAACACTAGAACCATCTTCTAAAGACTTAAGAACAAGATTTGTAGTGCCGTTTTTTAAGGAAGTTATTGAATTTTTATCTTCATCGAGTAAGGCAATTGTTGGATCTTCAATATAAACATCAACTGTTTTATCTTGAGCATTTAAAGGAAATACTGTGTAGGAGAAATCTTTAGTTTGACCAATATAAAAGAAGTTAAAACTTTCTACTGAACATTGAATTTCGCTGACTTGAACCCTTCTTCTGGATGAAACTCGCAATTCAGCATAAATTCCAGGACGGTCTTTTACACTAACTCTTACAGTTGTAGAGCCACTATATTGTTTAGCAGTGACTAAACCAGTTTCACTAACTGAACAAACATCACTATTATTAACCGTATAAACTACTTCTTTTTCTTCAGCATCTAAAGGTAAAATTTCATATTCAATTTGATATGTTTCACCAGCGTATAGAGTGATAGAACTATCTTTAAGTTTTACTTGTGAAGCATGAATTACATCGTTTTGAAAATTGCCGTTTTCGATTTTGATACCACCACATGAAGTAAGCATTAACGATAATACAGAAAAAACTAATAGTTGTGTTCTTTTAAATTTCATAGTCAGCCTCTTAAATCCTTTATAATTATAATGCATCTCAAAAAAATTTGATAAAGATAGTATAAATTTTACATTTCTCTAGTAGAAATTATGCATGTCACTTAAATATATACTTTTTGAATGCCTTAATCTTGAACCATTATTTCATTCGAAAAGTAAAGCGCTTTCATTCGATAATTAATCATTTAAATAACCAAAAATAAAAATCATTTATTAGAAAAAATATTTGAGTTTTGCAAAGTTTTTAGATAAAAGAGAGAAAAAGCGTGAATTTCTTAACTATTTTAAGAATAAATAAATAAATTTATTTATTTTCCTTTACAATGAAAAATTAAGGGAGTACATTATGTCTAGTAAAGAGGACGTTTATGGATTTTGGAAAGATTATTGCACCTATTAGTTGGAACACATTACCACCTGAATTCTTAACAAGTATTCTGGCTCTTTTAATCGTGCTCATACTTGCATTCGTAATCAGAATCAAATTAAAAAACTATGATCCTCTTAAAAAACCACATGGATTTTTAAACGTTGTTGAAACTGTTGTTCACTTTGCAGATAACTCAGTTAAGAACTTAATGGGTCCTGCTTTTGATGGATTTGGCGGATATATTGTTTGCGTTGGGGCTTACATATTCTTAGGCTTCTTCATTGGAATGATTGGTATTCCAAATGTTTTTCAGCCACAAGGTGAAACATTTTTAGAACCTCTTCCTAACCCATTCACTAATTTGGCTTTCCCATTGTCATTAGCTTTATTAACTTTCATTTTGACTCATTACACTTCAATTAGATTTAAAAAATGGGCATATTTTGAAAGATACATTGAACCAATTCCTGTATTCTTGCC
This sequence comes from uncultured Bacilli bacterium, assembly GCA_944336335.1. GTDB lineage: Bacteria > Bacillota_I > Bacilli_A > RFN20 > CAG-826 > Onthovivens. The sequence goes on from CALVLC010000024.1 coordinate 3,486, forward strand.
AATTAACTTAGTCACAATGTGGAGTAATGTTTTATCATTAACACTACGTTTATTCGGTAACGCTTTGGCTGGCTATTGCGTTATCACCTTAATATATGTCGGTTTGTCAACCGCAATTCCACCAGCTGGATCTTATTGGGGCATGTTCTTAGATCCATTTATCGCCCCTATTGCTCATCTTTATTTCGATATATTTGATGGAGCAATTCAACTTGTTGTCTTTACAATGTTAACCATGATTAACATTGCTCAAGAATATGTTTCTCCACAAGAACTTCTTGATGCTAAAAAACAAAAGAAAGAAGTAAAAAGAAGAAAACTTGCGAAGAAAGAACAAAAACGTTTAGAAAAATTAAATAAAAAAGCAATTTAAAGGAGAGAAAAGTATGAATTTTATTGGTTTAGGTATTGCTTGTATCGCAATGGGTATCGCTGCTTTAGCTGAAGGTTTAGCCGTTTCTAAAGCAATGGACAGTATTGGAAGAAATCCAACTTGTGCAAAAGATGTAAGAACAACAATGATTGTTGGTGTTGCTCTTATTGAAACAGTTGCTATTTATATTCTTGTTGTTGCAATCTTAATGGCTTTCGTTATTGCTTAAGGATAGAGAAAGATGTCTAACAAAAAGAAAACTTTAGGCATATCACTCAGTTTAGTTTCTCTATTTTCTTTAACCAGTTGCAATACTGAAATGATTCAAGATCGTATTGAAACAACTGTTAACAATATGCTTCCAAATCTTTGGATTACCCTTATTCAACTTGCCTTATTTGTTTTGGTGGCAGTTCTTTTTATCGTGATTGCTTATAAACCACTTAAAAAGAAACTTAACGAAAGAGCAAATTATATCGAAAAGAACATCAAAGATAGTGAAGAAAAAGTCGTACAAGCCGATGCTAAGATTAAAGAAGCTAATCAATTAGTTCTGGATGGTCAAAAAAAGGCTGGTGAAATTATTCAAAGAGCCGAAAAAACTGCTGAAAATAAAGCTAGTGAACTTGAAAAACAACTTGCTGAGACTATCGAAAAACAAAAGCAAAGCGCTCATAACGATATTGAAAATGAAAGAAACAAAATGCTTAAAGAAGCAAAAAGTGAAATTATCTCTACTGCAATTTCAACCAGTAAAGAAATTTTAAAAAGAAACGTTACTATCGAAGATAACGATGAATATGTTAATAAATTTATTGAGGAATTAAACAAAGGAAATTCTCATGAATAAGGATGCACTTCTTGTAAAAATAACTGAAGGACTTTACGCCAGTGCTATTACTAAACACTCTGTAGTTTTATATCGTGAAAACTTAAGATTTTTCAGTTGGATTTTAAAGAAGAATCCTGAACTATTTACCTTTTTAAACTCCCCTTTTAATACTTTAAAAGATAAAGAACTTGCTCTTGATAACGTTTTTGATGATGTTATTGTTAGTGAAGTTCGTCTTTTTATTAAAATGCTTCTAAAAAATAAAATGCTCTCAAATCTCCATCAAATTCGTAAAATTTATGATGAATTAATCGATAGAGATGAAAATATCTTAGAAGCGAAAATCTATACTCCTTTTAAATTAAGCGACAAACAGCTTGCTGCAATTAAAGAAAGTTTACATAAAAAAACCAATAAACAAATCGTTGCAAAAGAATATATTGATAAATCACTTATTGCTGGACTTAAAATCATTATTGATGGAACACTTTATGAATATTCAATTTCATCTCAATTAGACACAATCAAAAATAAATTAATCGATGAAATTGGTAAAAATGAGCAGGAGGAAGTAAGCAATGGCTAAAACTAATAATTTAAATTCACTTTCTCAAATAATTAAAGACGAAATTGAAAAATATGATCATAAAATAGACTCTTCTAACGTTGGACAAGTTGTTAGCGTTGGCGATTGTATTGCCACTGTTTTTGGTTTAGAAGATGCAATGTATGGAGAATTAATTGAATTCCCCAACCAAACTTATGGGATGGTTATGAATATCGAAGAAGATGATATTGGCGTCGCTTTACTTGGTGAAAATGTCACTATTAAAGAAGGAGACACTTGCATTCGTACAAAAAGATTGGTTTCTGTTCCAGTTGGTGATGAAATGCTTGGAAGAGTTGTAAATGCTCTTGGTCAACCAATTGATGGATATGGACCAATTAAAGCTGATGAATATCGTCCTGTAGAAAGCGTTGCTCCTGAAATTATGGATCGTCAATCGGTTAATGAACCACTTGAAACCGGCATTAAGGCCATCGATTCAATGATTCCAATCGGCAAAGGCCAAAGAGAATTGATTATTGGTGATCGCCAAACTGGAAAAACCGCTATTGCAATTGACACAATTATCAACCAAAAAGGTAAGGATGTTTATTGTGTTTATTGTTCAATTGGTCAAAAAAATTCATCCTTAGCTCAAATTGTCGCTCGTTTAAAAAGATATGATGCTTTAAAATATACAACTATTGTAGGATCAAGCGCAGCTGAACCTTCACCAATGCAATATCTTGCACCATATAGTGCAACTTCAATTGCTGAATATTGGATGCATAAAGGTAAAAACGTCTTGATAATTTACGATGATTTAAGCAAACATGCTGTAGCTTATCGTACACTTTTACTTCTTTTAAGAAGAAGCCCAGGAAGAGAAGCTTATCCTGGCGATATTTTCTATTTGCATTCCAGACTTCTTGAAAGAAGTTGCCGTTTAAGTAAGGATTTAGGAGGAGGTTCAATCACTGCTCTTCCAATTATTGAAACACAAGCCGGAGATATTAGCGCCTACATCCCAACAAACGTTATTTCCATTACTGATGGCCAACTTTTCTTAAACACTGACATGTTTAATTCTGGTCAAAGACCTGCAATTGATTCAGGTTTATCTGTTAGCCGTGTCGGAAGTTCGGCCCAAACTAAAGTTATGAAATCTGTATCTAAAGATTTAAGAATGTCTTTGGCTAACTATCATGAAATGCTTGATTTCTCACGTTTTGGATCAGATCTTGATAAATCAACAAAGCAAATTCTTGCTCATGGCGCAATTCTTACCGAAGTTTTAAAACAAAAACAATATATGCCTTTAAGTGCTGGACAAGAAATTGTTGATATTCATGTTGCTCAAAAAGGACTCCTTGATAGCGTCGCCCCAAGTGATGTTCACAAAATTTTAAAACTATTAGATAACTCAATAAGAGCGCAAAACCCTGAGATTTATAAAGAAATTAATGAAAATAAAACTTTTTCTGAGGAAGCAAAAACTAAGGTCGAAGAAAGACTTGCTTCTATTTTAGTTTCAGTAAAAGATAACTTAATTGAAGAGGATGTTTTATAGTAGATGGCTAAATCTTTACTTGAAGTAAAAAATAGAATCCAAACAGTTGAGTCAATTCGAAAAATTACCAACGCGATGAAGCTCATTGCTAATTCTCGTTACAATCAACTCAAATCAATTTATGATGGTAACTTAGCTTACATGAACGAGATTAAAGAGGCAATGGAACTTTGTCTTCTTTATGTTGACTACACAAAAGCTAAAAAGCCAACTTGTTTAACTCAAAATCCAGGCAACAAGAAATTATATATCTTTGTAACTTCGACCCTTGGACTTTGCGGAAGCTATTATAATAATTTAAGTAAATTAGCGGCTAATATTTTAACAAAAGATGATGACGTTATTTTTATTGGCGAAAAAGGTTATCGCCACTATAAAGATAAAGTTCATCGTGCCTATAAAAGATTTATCCATTTATTAGATAATTTATCTTATTCAAAAATTAACCTTTTTAGACATCAAATCGATGAACTTTATCGTAAAGAAGGCTATTCATCAATTAACATTATTTACACTACTTACGTTAATTCAATGACCACAAAATGTGTCTGTAAGAAGATTCTCCCTCTTGATGGAGAAAGAATTATTCGAGAGAAAAAAGAAAAATTAGAGTCGCTTTTTGAAGGAAAATCATCTAAAGTAGCCGATTTAATCGTTCCTCATTATCTTGATGCTTTGCTTTATAGAGCGTTTTTAGAAAGTGCAATCAGTGAACAAACTAATCGTAAAAATTCAATGGAAAACGCGACAACTAGTGCTGATAAATTACTTTATGAATTAAAACTAGAATATAACAAAGTTAGACAACAAAAAATTACTAACGAGATTAATGAAATCGTCTCAGGTAGTAACGATGCAATAGACTTCATTTAAGGAGGTAAAACCATGCTTAAAGAATATAAAATTAACGAAAATCTAAAAGAAGCTGATGTTGGATACGTCGTTCAAGCAATCGGGCCTGTTGTTGACGTACGTTTTGATGATGGTTTAACTCCTTCTTTAAAAACTGCTTTAAAATTAACACTCGAAGATTTACCTGATAAAAAAGAATTAATTTTAGAAGTTTCTCAAGATATGGGACATGATACTGTCCGTTGCATTTCAATGGGACCAACTGAAGGTATTAAAAAAGGTTTAAAAGTTATTAACACTCACGCTCCAATTCAAGTTCCAGTTGGAAGAAATGTTTTAGGTCGTATGTTTAACGTTTTAGGTAAACCAATAGATCGTAATGGACCTTTTGAAGTTAAAGAAACTCATTCAATTTATAATGAACCACCTTCTTTTGCTGATCAACCAACTACAGTTGAAGTTTATGAAACCGGTATTAAAGTAATTGATTTACTTTGTCCATATTTAAAAGGTGGTAAAGTTGGTTTATTTGGTGGAGCTGGTGTTGGTAAAACTGTTTTAATTCAAGAATTAATCCATAATATTGCTGTTCAAAAAAATGGTCTTTCAATTTTTGCTGGTGTTGGTGAAAGAAGCCGTGAAGGTAATGATTTATATAATGAAATGAAAGCAAGCGGAGTTTTAAATAACACTGCTCTTGTTTTTGGTCAAATGAATGAGACGCCTGGTGTTAGAATGCATGCTCCTTTATCAGCTCTTGCTATGGCTGAATGGTTTAGAGATGTTGCTCATCAAGATGTTTTACTTTTTATTGATAACATTTTCAGATTTACACAAGCCGGAAGTGAAGTTAGCGCCCTTTTAGGTAGAATGCCTTCCGCTGTTGGTTATCAACCTACACTTGCCACTGAAATGGGTCAACTTCAGGAAAGAATTGCTTCAACTCGTGATGGTTCAATCACTTCAATACAAGCTGTTTATGTTCCAGCAGATGACTTAACAGATCCGGCTCCTGCTACTACCTTTGCTCACCTAGATGCACGTACAGTTCTTGATAGAAATACCGCTGCTTTAGGTATTTATCCAGCAGTCGACCCATTAGCTAGTAATAGCAATATTCTTGATCCTAATATTATTGGTAAAAAGCACTATAAAGTTGCACGTGAGATTCAAGAAATCTTACAAAGGTATAAAGATCTTCAAGATATTATCGCTATTTTAGGCATTGATGAATTATCCGATCAAGATAAATTAATTGTTGATAGAGCAAGAAAAATTAGAAATTTTTTATCACAACCTTTCTTTGTTGCAGAGCAATTTTTAGGCACCAAAGGTAAATATGTAAAACTTTCTGATACTATTTCTTCTTTTGAAAGGATTTTAAAAGGGGAAGGAGATTCTTTACCAGAAGCTGCATTCTTATATGTAGGAACTTTTGATGATGCAGTTGAAAAAGCAAAAACTCTTTCTGAAACTCAAAAATAGATATGGATACAAATTTCCACTTAAAAATAGTTACTCCTGAAAGTGTATACGAAAATAAGGATATTGAACGCCTTACAGTTTTAACAAGTGAAGGCGAAGTTACAATTTTGCCTAACCATGTTGAATATTTAGCTAACATAGAAATTTCTGTTTTATCTGTTCAAAGTAATGGTAAAGAAAAACACTATGCAGTTGGAGGAGGCGCCATCCATTTTATTGAAAGCACTAACACCGCTGTTTTAGTTTTGAATAGTATTATCGCAGTTGAAAATATTGATGTTGAAAAGAGTAGACGTCTTCAAGAAGAAGCTGAAAGAAAACTTAAAACTGAACTTTCTAGACTTGAGCATCAAGAGGAAGAAAGAGAGCTCAGAAAAGCTATCACTGAATTATTTGCAAAGAATTCGTTTAAAGAATAATTTCTTTGTATTCTAACTATTTAAAAATTACAAAATCTTTAACTTTTACAATGTTTTTATCTAATTTTTTAAGTTATTTTTTTAATAAGCAAACTAAAAGTTTGTGTTTCTAAAATTACAAGCTCACTATCTGTATTTAAACTAGTTTTAATCTCTATAAATATTTTATCTAGCTTTAAAATATAAAAATATGTCAATTTAAAATAGAAGGGCATAATGATAAAACTATTTTCACTTTTAAATAGAAGTAAACGTTTATACTACATTTACTAAAAATATATTAAATTAAAATTGAATTTTGCTTAAAAACCATGCAAAACCCAACTAAAATTTATAAATCATATTTTCCAAGGCACAAAAAAATGGTCAAATTAATGACCATTATAATTTCAAAATCTGGAGCAGGTGACGGGAATCGAACCCGCGTAATCAGCTTGGAAGGCTGATGCTCTACCATTAAACTACACCTGCGCGCTTGATTATTCTATTATAGCGGTAAAGAATAATCAAGAGTTTTTTTCATCAATTTGACTTCAAATTGGCCTAGAATACCCCTGAGAATTAACTCGCTTTCTATGTAAATTTGTTAATCGAGTTCTTCGACTTTCTTTAAAATATCATCTTTACTAACTCTATAATTTAATAATAAACCACTCTCAATTCTTAAATTAGGATAAAAGCTTCTTAAATGTTTTACGCTTTTATCTATTCCACTTCCACCACTTGTAGCAAATGGTACAATGATTTTATTGGTGAAATCATGACTTTCAATAAAAGTTTCTATAATTCTTGGTTCAACATACCACCAAATTGGATAACCAATGAACACAATATCAAAATTTTCAAGTTTTAAATCATCAGTAACAATTTCAGGACGACAATTTTCATCATCCATTTCAACGGTTGAACGACTATGTTTATCACGCCAATTCAAATCTTCATCACTATACTTTTCTTTAGGTGTTATTTCATGAATATCGGCGCCTAAAATAGAAGATAAAACTTTTGCTTTTTCTCTGGTTTCTCCACTAGCCGAAAAATAACTTACTAAAATTCTTTTTTTCATATATTATCCTTCTTTTTTTATAATTCTAAACCATCAATCCAATTTCTTATAGTGGTTTCATCAATTTCTGAATGAGTAAACCTTCTTCCTTCTTGCTAAGTCGCTTCACTTGATAAATGTTTTAAATTTTCAACATTAAAGTTAGATGAAGATGCAGTTGCAAAAGGAATAATTGTTTTTCCTGTAAAATCGTTACTTAAAACAAAGTCTTCTATAACCCAACTTAAATTTCCCCACCAAATTGGAGCGCCTAAAAATACATAATCAGCACTATCAAATCCTTCAAAATCAGTATTTACCAATTCAACGAATCTATTTGGATCGTTTCTTTCAATACTAACTCTACTTGTTGACGAATTATAATCTAAATCTTCGTTTGTGTAACGATCAACTGGTTCAAGTTCATAAACTGGAGAATCTAGATAAGTTCCAATCATATTTGCTACTTCTTCTGTATTACCAGTTGCTGAAAAATAAACTACGATTGCGTTAACATCTGTATTTGGATTAACATTTTCATTATTTGTCGAACCACAACTACATAAGACGACACCACTAAGTAATGACAATGAAATCAGCCATTTATTCATAGTCTAACCTCCAAATTATTGACTTACTGTCAATTAAATTTTATTTTGTGATTTGGAGAGTGTCAATAATAGTTTACAAACTGTCAGCTATTTCTAAAAAGAAATCATTAAACATATCAAAACGGTTATTGTAAAATAAGAAAAGTTAAGGAAAGAGAGACTTATGGAAAAAGTATTAAGAATTTGTGTTGCAACTAATAACGATCATAAAATGAGTGAATTAAGAGCTATTTTTAAAGATTATTCAGTCGAATTATTCTCTTTAAAAGATCTTAATATTGATGTAAATCCAGATGAAAACGGAAAAACATATGCTGAAAATGCTTTTATTAAAGCTAGCGCTGTTGCTAAATTTACAAATCTTCCAGTTTTAAGTGATGATTCTGGAATTGAAATTGATGCATTAGGTGAAAATGTTCCTGGAATCTATTCACATCGATATGCTGTTGAAAATGGTGGCCAAGAAAAAGTAAACAAGATGCTAACTGAAAAGTGTGCCGATTCAAAAGCTCACTTTACTTCTCACTTTGTTTTATTAAATCTTACACCAAATTCTAGACATGATTTTGAAGGCGTGGTTAATGGAAAAATTGCAGGCGAAGTCAATGGCCAAGGTGGTTTTGGCTATGACCCTATTTTTATTCCAGAAGGATATAATGTTACTATTGCTGCAATTTCTGCCGATGAAAAAAATCATATCTCTCATAGATATAGAGCTTCTATTGCATTATTAAATTTCTTGAAAAACGAAAAATATATCTAAGTTTTACGACTTTTTCTTGTTAAGAAAGAGAAAATAATAAATTAAATAACCTGCTATACCAAGAACAAGAGGTATAAGAATTAAATAGTAGTAAAGATTATTTCCTAAAACTGAGCCAAGAATTAAAAATACAATAATCAATACCGCCATCAAAATTTCAAAGCCCATAGTATATCGATATTTTTTAAGTCCTTCAGTATTTGCAACAACAATTCGATTATCGTCTAAAGTTTCTTCTTGATCCAAAACTTCATGATTAATTTCTTGAAATGATTTTACTTTTTCTTCAAGTTCATTTAATTCTTTATCCATATCATGGTCTTGATAGAATACATTTTTTTCATCTTCACTACAAATTGTAATTGCGTCTTTAAAATAATTAACAAGAGTTGAAATATCTTTTAAACCTTGTTCATAATTATCTAAATATAAGCGAGATATACATTTGCCTTCTTTAAATAATCTCTCATTGGATTCAGCTAAAAATCTTTTTGTTTCTTTAATAACGTCTTCCATAAATGATAAAAATAAGAAAGTATTTTCATCATTTAAGTAAATATCATATTTATCAATAATTGGAATGATTTTATCAAAATTTAAATTAAGAAAGTCTTGTTTATATAAAGTGGCTAAAGCAATTCCGATAATAGAAGATAAATCATCCTTTTTAATTTCTAAACATTGGTTAAAAAGTTCAATGGCTTTATCGTAATCACCTTTTTGATTAAGATAAGCAAAAGCTGTTTTAGAAATTTGACCAAATTGTCGATCAAAAAGTTTCTTTCCTTGTTCAAGAGAAAATGTTGTTCCACATTCTGAACAAAAAACACTGCTTTTATTTAAATTAGTATCAATAACTTTTCCACATTTAGGACACATTACTTTCATATCATTAACTTTCCTTTAAACTTGATAAAATACATTTTCCCCTTCAACTTTAATAAAATTCTTTACACTAGCGAAATCAATTGATAAAAGAATAATCTCTTTCATTGTATCGCCTACTTTATTAAAACCAAAAGCAGAAACAACATATTTTATCAATTCATCTTTAGTTAATGAAAGTTTATTTTTCATGATATCTCGAATTGCAACGATAATTTCTTCTTTTGGAATATCGATAAATTCACGGTATTTAGAACCAACACGATAATAACCAACTCGTTCCTTGTCCTCTTCTTTATCCCAATAAAATTTCATATCGTTAGTATAATTAGAAGGTTTGTTATAAAGGAGTTCAGAAAATACTGCTTTAGTAGTTTTGGTATTTTTGCTTATTGAAAATTGATTTAAAACTTTTTTAACTAAAAGCCTTTCGCTGATTGGGCCTTCATTTCTTATAAAAAAGTTAATTACACTTTTGGTGCGTGTTTCTTTTTCTTCGAAAAATAATTCACTATCAGTTTCTCTTGATGGATAACTTGATGAAACGTAATCAATTGAATGATTAAAATCATCTTGATTGTCTTCTTTTTCAAAAGTTATTTTTCTCTTTGGACTTTTTTTAATTGTTTGTGAATCATCTGGATTATTAATTGCTTCAATAATCTTATCAATTACTAAATTTGGCGAATCAAAATAATCCAAAGACCAAATTCGAATAATTCGCCGCCCAAGTTGATTTAATACATCGGTTTGAACAACGTTACGATCTTTACTTGTTTTTGAATTGATATAACTTCTTGAGTCACATAGAACGCCAAGAATATATTTATTTTCATCCGTAGGATCAACGATTCCAATATCTACTCTAAATTCACTTGTGCCAATATTAGTATTAACTATATATCCACGTTTTTCTAAATCTTTTGCAATATATTTTTCAATTCCTTCTTTATATTCTTTTTGTTCGCCATTTTTAATAACAATAAAATTACGACCCTTATAAGCATAATCAAGGAATTCTTTTAAACCACGAGCACCCTTCCCTTGAGCACGACTTGTATCGATTTGACTACCTAAAATTGAAGAAAAAACTATCATTTCTTCTCTTGCTCTTGAAACAGCAACATTTAAACGCTTTTCTCCGCCAACATTTGAAAGCGGTCCAAAATTAAAGGATAATTTGCCCTCTTTATTACGTGCATAACAGATTGAGAAAATTATTACATCTCTTTCATCGCCTTGAACACTTTCAAGATTTTTAACAAAAAGTTCTTCTCTACCATTATATGCTCTATCTTCTAAATCAGGATTTCTTCTAAAAGCATCTTGCAATAAATCAAGAATTAAAGTTTGTTGAGAAATAGAAAAAGTTACAACGCCGATACTCTTTTTTGAAAGTTCGTCGTCTTTTAATCTTCTTAAAATTTCTTCAACTATAGCTTTAGCTTCGTTTTTATTTTTTCTGTCTTCATAAATTCCATCTTCAATAAATCTAAATGAAATAGAACTATTTATTGATTTAGGCGAAGGGAAAGTTAAAAGTTTATTATCATAATATTCGACATTAGAGAAAGCAATTAAACTTTCATCTTTACTACGATAATGCCATGTTAAATATTTTTTAGGCATCGAAATATTTAAACAATCTGATAAAACACTTTCGCCATCTTCGATAAAGAAATCATCTTCATCGCTAGTGTCGGCTTCAAAAAATCTTGTAGGTGGAAGTTGTTTTTCATCTCCAACAATAATTGCACTTTTTCCTCTCGCAATCGCTCCAACTGCATCGCTTGTTGTAATTTGACTGGCTTCGTCAAAAATAACAATGTCAAATTTCTTATGAGATGGATCAAGATATTGAGCAACACTCAATGGGGACATAAGAAAACATGGGCAGATAGTGTGCAAAATATTTGGAGTTGAATCAAAAAGATTTCTAAGACTTATTCCACGTCCATTACTTGAAATAGCTTTCTTTAAAATGACAAATTCTTTAGCCTTCTGACTAGTTTCATCATCTTTTGAGAAAAAAGTACTCGTTCCTTTTGATAAACGATAGGCAACTTCGCGAATTGTAAGTTCATTATATTTATCAATTAATTTACGATATTCTTCGATTTTTTCATTTTGACTACGACCACTAAACATATTAAGTTCTTTGTCGCTTTCAACATCAATGAGAGCAAGATTATAAGAGACATTTTTCTTATAAACATTGATTAAGTCTTCATTTTTTATAACACCATCTAAATTAAGGCTAATTAAATTGCCAACATTTAATTTTGAAACTGCTTTTTCTTCGTTTCTAAAAATGATGTAATCTTTTAATCTCTCATTACGATTTATAACTCGATCGATGAGTTCGACATTTTCAGTTAGACTGAATCTATCGAATAAACTTAGAACATCTGTTTTGTATTCTTCTAAAAGATTATTTTGAATGTCGATAAGATCTTCATAACAGTTAGCAACTTCTTCATATTTTTTATCAGCACTTACGATAAGTTTTAAAGTGCTTGGTCTTTCCATATTTATGAAGCTATCAAGATATTTTGAAAATTCTTGAGTAAGATTTACGTTGCTTAAAATAATGTTAAGATCTGAATCAAAACCGTTATAGTCGTCTTCAAAAGCAAGTTTCAAATCTCTTTCGTTATCTTTCAAATTGGTTAAGACATCATTAACTAAAGATATATTCTTTAAATGATCTGAAATGTTCTTTTTACTGATAGATTTTGGATTTAAAGCATAAAGTTTTAAATCGTTAATAACATTCTTAATTATTCTATTTTTCTTAAAATAACCGAGATTTTGCGCTTGTTTTAGCTTAAATTGTGGGTCTTTGTAGTTATAATTAAAGATGTTCTCACTGAAATTATTTTTAAGATATAGATAAGAATCTTTATTCTCAATCATCGATTGAAGAATCGAAACTAAATCAAAAATATATCCTTCAGACTTATTTAAAAGAGAGAAATAAATGTTATCTTTATTGGTGTTAAAATATTTTAAAGAATTAATAAATTCATTAAAGTTTTTGGAATTAAATGCAAGTTCAGTTTCACAACCTCTATAAAGTTCATCGCATATTTCTTTAAACTCTAATAAGCTTAATTTATATTTCTTTAAAGCATTTACAAAATTATTTCTAATTTCAATAGAATATTCATCTAAATTTATAAATGAAAATAAATCGATATATTCTTTACCAATCTCACGCTTATAATTTAGATAAGTATTTAAACTATCAATCGTTTGTTGATATGAATTTTTATTGATTTTTGCATAATCAATTCCTTCAACATCAATGTCTTTATAATCATCCTTGAATTCTTCATACCCGATAATATTTTCATATAAATCAAATCCATTTTTAAATGGCTTATGAAGTTTTTTGATAATTTCATTCAACTCATTTCTTTTAGCTAGTAAATCGTTTGCGCATTTTTCATATTCAAATGGTTTCTTAAGTTTTCCAGTTTCTAAAATATTATTAATTTGCTGCAAAACATCTGACTTTTGCGCCTTATTTGAGTGAAGTTCAATGCAAAACATACCAAGGCCAACTTCATCAAGTCTTCTTTTAACAACCTCAAGAGCAGCCATTTTTTGAGCGACGAAAAGAACGGTTTTTCCATTATATAAACTATTTATAATCATATTTGTAATGGTTTGACTCTTTCCGGTTCCTGGAGGCCCATTCAAAACAAAACTTAACCCTCTTGACGCATCTAAAATAGCTTCAGTTTGGCTACTATCAGCGCTTAACGGAATAGCAAATTTATTTGGTAAAAGTAACGAATCTAAATCACTAACTTTTGTTGGTTCAACTTCATTTTTAAAGACAAAAGAAGGATCAACCAAAGCGTGAACAATATCGTTTTTGATTAATTCTTTTTTATGATTTCTTAAGTCATTCCACATGATAAAACGTGTGAAACTAAAAATTCCAATAAAAGAAGTTTCGGACAGAATAAAACCATCGATGCCTGTAATTTTGCTTCTTAAAGTATTGAAATATTTTTTAAGGTCATAAGTATCGGTCTCATCATCATAAGGGAGCTTTAGTAAACTTGAACAATCAATATCAAAATTAATCTTTAAATATTCAAAAAGAGTTTGGTTGATAACAATTTCTTCTTCTCTTAAAGACAAAATATAAGTTCTACCTTCTTTTCCGCGAGAAATATTGACAGGTAAAAGAATGATTGGAGCGTTTTTCATTTTACCCTTATCTTTATACACTAAAGTTCCAATAGTTAAGAAAAGTGTGTTACTTCCGCTTTCTTCGATGCTACTTTGAGCATCACGCATTAACTTTTTAACAACAGTTACTAATTTCTTTTCGCCAACTATAAGTCTGATTCTGTCATTTGCAAGATCTCCAGCAAACATTTCTTCTTGGTCAGCGCCACTACAAACATAAATTTTATCACTCATAGTTAATGAAACTATGTTTAAATAAGAGTGTAAACTTACACTATTGTGGATAAGTTCATCAAATAATTGATAAATATCAGTGGCAAAAATTTGGAAATGTTGAGTATTTGGTGTAAAACTAACAAGTTTATTTCTTCCGTTTAAATCAAGAAGTTTCTTTTCCCAAACATCAAAACGATCTTTAACATGTTCGCTTTCTAAAAATCCAGAATCATCAAGATCAAAAATTTCTTCTTTGATTTCAAATGGAGTCGTATCAATAACGTATTTACCTTCACTATTTATTTTTAAAGGTAAAGGCTTAATATTGGCGTTTCTGGCACTTTTGATATCAACTGCCGAAAATACACTTGTTTTTTTATAAATATTATTTTTCCCACTTGTATAAATTTCTTTAAAAGTGGTTTCGATTGGATTTGTTATTAAAGTTGTTTCAAGGAGTATTAAATTTTGTGAATTAACTTGATTTATAACATAAGCTTTATCTTCGATTACAACATTTGGATAAACAAATTGTTGGAGCCAACATCCTAAATAAGCATGTCCATCTATTAAAATAATTAATGGATTTAACCCAATCGCTTCTAAGCAACCAGCCATAAGTAAAGTTGTATCAAGACAAGTAGAAAGTTTTGAATTAATAATTTCAAGTGGCAAACGAATTTTTTGACCATCTTTTTCAAAACTTGTTTTTGGAACACAATATGAAATTCTAAGTGCTTTCAAAGCATAATAAACACTTGAAATTTGATTTAAAACATCTTCTTTTTTACCACTTTGATAACCGATATATTGAAGAGAATTATTCGTCAATTCAGCTAAATATTCACTTCCAGAGTGTAAAATATCTTTGATAACATTGTCATTTGGTAAAACAAAACTAGCAATATGTTGAACACCACAAGTGTTGCCATCCCATTCATCATATGTTAAAACTTCGCTATCGAAAGTTTCTTCAGCTAAAATTTCATCATTTTTTTTAATTGTAACAGCAATGCTAACTTTAAAAGATTCGTTTAAAGAATAAAAATATTCAAAATCAATTGGAGCTGGGATTTTATCTTCTTTGATTTTTTGATTCTTACCAATATAACTAATTCCAAAAGTTATTGGTGTAATAAAAGAAGGGACAAAATTTATAAGACAAGTCAAATCTTTGTATTCGATCTCACTATTATTTTCTATAAAAACGTTTTCAATGACTTTTTTTCCAGAATTTATTATAGAATAGTTGATTTTTTTCAAAAATTCTAATTCAATTTTAAGGTTATTATTCATGTCCCACCTCCTTATAAATCTAAATAATATTTTAACATGTAAGCGCTTAATTAAGCATATTTATTTATAAAAATTTAACTAATAATAAAATGATTTTCGGAGGTAAAGAGTATGGACAATAGAAAAGTTGTTATTATTGGTGATGGCGCTGTTGGAAGCACAACTGCATATACTTTATTGCTACAAGATTACGTTAATGAAATTGTGATTATTGATCTTAACAAAAGAAAAGTTGAAGGCGATGTTTTAGATATGAAACATGGTATGCCTTTTGTTTCACCTAAAAAATTAAAAGCTGGTGATTATAGTGATTGTAAAGATGCTCACGTAATTATAATCACAGCTGGCGTTGCTCAAAAAGAAGGCGAAACTCGAATAGATTTACTTAAAAGAAATCTTAAAGTTTTCGATTCAATTTTAGAAAATATCAAACCTTATATTGATGATACGATGGTTATTTTAGTTGTCACTAATCCTGTTGATATTTTGAGTTATTACACTTATAAAAAATTAGGTATTGATTCTAGCCGAGTAATTGGAAGCGGAACTGTTTTAGATAGTGCGCGTTTAAGATTGTTAATTTCTGAAGATACCGAAATTGATCCTCGAAATGTACATGCATATGTCATTGGCGAACATGGTGATTCAGAAGTTAGTGCTTTTTCTATTGCTAACATTGCTGAAAGCCCACTACTTGAATATTACACAAACGAAAGAACAGGCGATCCAAGAAAACGCTTAAATAAACTACATGATGAAGTTAAAAATTCTGCCTATGAAATTATTGATAAAAAAGGTGCTACATTTTACGCAATTGCTCTTTCAACAGCAAAAATTGTTGAAACAATTTTGAATAATCAAAAGAGCGTTTTAACCGTTTCAACACTTATTCAAAATAAATTTAATAACGAAATTAATGATGTTTATCTATCTTTACCAGCCATTGTTGGTAATAAAGGAGTTATTAAAATTCTTTCTTTAAATTATAGCTACGATGAAGTTTTAAAACTTATTGAAAGTGCTAAAACTTTAAGGAAACAATATAAAGAACTAAATATTTAGTTTAGTTGACTTGATCTTTAACAGTTTTAAAAGCGCCAACTTTTAAAGCACTAAGCATTATCTCAGCGCTTGAAAGATTAGTCGCAAGAGGTGTATTTGTAACATCGCAAAGTCTTAAAAGCGCATTGACATCTGGCTCATGTGGTTGAGCTGTTAATGGATCACGCAAAAATATAATTAAATCAAGCGTACTATCTGCAATCATTGATCCAATTTGTTGGTCTCCACCAAGTGGGCCGCTTTTCATACATGTAATATTTAAATTAGTCGCGTTTGAAACAAGCTTACCAGTTGTTCCAGTTGCGTAAAGTTCATGACCTTCTAAAACACCTTTATAACGAATGCATAGAGCAATCATGTCTGGCTTTTTTTGATTATGTGCAATTAAAGCAATTTTCATTTTAATAAATCTCCTATAATGGTAAATCTTTTTTAGTAAAGACTACACAACCTACTAAATATGTTACTACACTAATTGCTAAAAGAGGTATAAGTAAATAATAAAAAGTTGAAGTTCCGTCTAGAATCGATTGAACATCAAATAAACGAATTATTGTTAAGTAATTAAAGAAATTCATTGAATCAATCCTTAAAGCGAGAGGCATAACTTCTGAACCAAATAAGCCTAAAATTGAAGAAACTAAGAAGAAAATACTAATTCCTCCACCAACTCCAATTGCATATTTAGTTTTATTAAAGATCGAACTTGATAAGAAACAGATTCCGCTTATAGCAAGAGACACGCAATAAGAACCTATAGTGTATAGCGATAAATCTTTTACTGATAAACTTTCTATAAAATCCACTCCACCAAGGGCAATTCCGATTTCTCTAGAAATAAGTGAGAATAAAAAGAATACTATATACATTGATGTAATAGCGAATATCAAATAAACTGCTTTTGAAACAATGATTGTTTTTCTTTTAAGTGGTGAAGATAAAGTAAATGCGAGCGAGCCAGTTTCGACTTGTTGAGCAACAAGGCTATTGGCGGTAAGAATTGTATAAACAATTGGCAATAGCAAACCAGCAATTGAAAATAAAATAACACCAACTACTAAACCATATAAATTTCTAGAGGCAAGATCATTAAGTTTAAAAGATATGTCAGCTGGAAGTTCGTCAATGAGGCTTGTTGATGCTCGATTTAAAGCCACAAGCAAAGAATCGATTTGATTTCGACCACTATCAACTTCTTTTTTATATTCTTCTTCAAAAACAGTAATCGCACTTATTGAATAATCGTAAGCTTTATTTAAAAGTTCTTTTCCATCTAAGCCAATATTCTCTTTATTAATTTCCTCTAAACTATCAACTTCAAAGAAGGTAGGAATTATGTCTTTGGCATATTTATAAACGAAGTCTCCAATTTTAGAAACTATAACTTCGCGCTTAATCTCTCCTGTTGTTTCATCAAGATAATTAGATTTGTTTAAAACAAAATCCTTGTAAAACTCAGTTATTTGTGGAGAAAAGATGTCTAAATACTCTTTCGCATCCTCTTTTGCTTTAGTGATTTCTTCTTCAGTATATGGTTCGCCAGTTATTAAATCTTTATGCATTTTTTCTAAGAAGTTAGAATATAGGCCCATATTTTCTTTCACCGGCACAAGTTTATCACGGTCTTCTAGATTTGTAATTGAAACCTCAACTTTTTGACTTATTCCATCTATAACTTTCTCTTCATAATATATTGGTTCGCCAAGTTCATTAGTGACATATTTAACTTCAAAGTCAGGTAAAAATTCGTAGTACAAATTATCTAATAAAACAGTATCTATTAAATTTTCAATGATTTTTAAATATGTTGCATCTTTATAACCAATTTCCTCACCTTCCAAAATAGTATTATTCGTGTAAGCTTCAGTGTTAGCTAAATAACTATCTAATAGCGTGAAGATAACATTACTAATAATATCTTTATATTCAGGAAAAACTAAGGAGAAAACATTTGTCAAAGCATCTTTAATAATGGTTTCTTTGTTGTCTGGATCTTCATTTACGTCGGCTTGAACTAGCTCTATGTAACTAATAATACTTTCTGCAGTTATGGTTGAATCAGGAAAGTTCTGATTGATATATGAATCAACTAATTCAGTTAACGAATTTTTAATCAATTCTTCCTTTCCTAATGAATCGTTTTCGTAATTTTCATCTAGATAATATCCAACAAATTCACCAATAAATTCTCTTTCAAGATCACTCATCGATCCTAAATTTAAAATTGTATCGATTACACCAAGAGTAGTTTCCTTTGCACTTTCGTGTTTTTCATCATCTGTTTCACCACTTGCAGTACTGAACGCTAGATCATAAACACCATTTATTAGTGTAAGCTGAGTATCATATTCTCCATTTAATAAATCAACTGCACTGCTTGTTCCTTCATATGCAGTAAAAAGATAATTTTCAGCTTGAGGCATTACGTTTTCGTGAGCTTCAATAATGCCATTGAAAGCAATATAAGCTCCTGCACTTGATTGCTTTAAAGTATGTTCCATGTTCGCTGTGTTAAACATGTTCAGCATTGATTGTTTGGTTGTGTTTAATGACAAAGTAGATAATATTAAAATAACCACTAATGCAATTAAAGCATTACCAATTCCAACAATAAACAAACTTATAAAATTACTTTTAAAACTTTCTTTAAAAATCGTAAAAGAAAACCAATTATTTCTTTTCTTCTCCATACTCTTTCCTCAACTTTGATTCGATATATTCTTTAAGTGAAAAATCGTATTCAGAAATTCGCTTAATTTTATAGTTATTAAATCTTTTTAAAAAACGATTAATATCGCATTTTTTGACAATATAAAAAAGCTCGTTTTTAGCAATATTCGTTTTAAAACATTTTGACTCAAAGTTTTCACGTGAAAACTCTTCTTTATCCTCAAATGTAACTTTAAATACACGAATTTCGTCTTCTTTTAAATGAGTAATATCTATATCAATTACAATCTTGCCTTCGCTTAAATAAATTACTCGATCACACACTCTCTCAATTTCTTCAAAAGTATTAGAAGACATTAAAATACCTTTGCCTAATTTCTTCTCTTCTTCTAAAATTTCAATAAATGCTTCCCTCATCAAAGGATCAAGTCCTGTAGTTGGCTCGTCTAAAAGATATAACTCTTTATCTTTAGCAAAGGCATTAACAATGGCCATTTTTTGTTTCATGCCTTTAGACATTCTTTTAGGATAAGCACTTATATCTAGCTGAAGTTTATTAATAAAATAGTTAGCTTTTTCTTTATTAAAAGAAGAATCATATTCAGCTTGAAGATTTAAAAAATCACTACCCGTTTTTAAATCAGGATAGTTTATTTCTCCTGGCACATATCCTAAAAATTCTTTTATCTTTTCTTGATTATTAAATGGTTCAAAATTGTTAACAAAAAGATTTCCTTTATCTGGCTTAATAAAGCCCATTAACGTTCTCATTAAAGTGGATTTACCTGCCCCATTTTCTCCAATAAGTCCGCAAAACTCACCTTTTTTTAAATTAAAAGATACATCAAATAACCCACGTTTATTCTTATAATCTTTGATAATATTTTTGACTACAATAACATCTTCTATCATACGCCTGCAAAAGTCTTACCTTCATTATAAAAACTTAAAAACTTTTCTTCTAAAGTGACTTTAACCTCTTTAAAATCAGTAATTTTGTGTTTAGTTAAGATACTAAGAAATTTGTCTGTGTCATTAGCGTTAATGCTTATTTTAACTTCTAATCTATCCTTATGAACTTCGTTAAAAGTATATAACCTAAAATTTCTTAAAAAAGAATTAAGGCCATTAAGAGATGCAAAAGTTATTAAATAAGTTTTAGTCGTGGAATCCAAAAAATCACTTTCAGCAAATTCAGAAACAATTTTCCCATCTTTAATTATTCCAATTCGATTACATGTATCATGAACTTCATTAAATAAATGCGAAGAAAAAAGAATTGTTTTTCCTCTTCTTTTCTCTTCATTAATGAAATTAATAAATTCCTGTTGCATTCCAATATCTAAACCACTAGTTGGTTCATCTAAAATCAAAATATCAGGGTCATTCATAAAGCAATTTAAAATTGCTAATCGTCTTTTCATGCCTAGAGACATTTCAGAGCAGCGTAAGTCTAAAACAACATTAAACCTTTTTATTATTTTTTCGGCAAAGTCAAAATTTTCAATTCTTTTTAGGTGAGCTTGCATCTTATAAAACTCATATCCTGTTAAGCCTAATGGCAAAGCTATTTCACCTGGTAAATAACCAACTTCCATAAAAATTTTATCATGATATTGAATTGGATCTTGCCCATTTATTAAACATTTTCCACTATCAGGTTTAGAAAAGCCCATTAGATGTCGAATTGTTGTGCTTTTACCAGCGCCATTAGGTCCTAAAAAACCATAACAATCGCCACTATTTATTGTGAAAGAAATATCAAAAACCCCTCTACCATGTCCGTAATTTTTAACAAAATTAATTACTTCAATTTTATTGACATTCTCTATATCTTTCATATAATAAATTTACTACAGTTAATTATTTAACTCAAGTTAATCTAAAAGGGGTTTACAATGGATTCCAGAAGAAGTCGAACTAAACATATAATAGCTAAAGCATTCATAAGTCTTTTGAATGAAAAAGATTACGATTCAGTTAGAATTATTGAAATTTGCGAAAAAGCAATGTTATCAAAAGTGACTTTTTACAATAATTTCAAAAACAAAAGACAACTTCTAAATTACATTTTGCTTAATTTTGAAGACAAAATTAAAAAGGAGATTTCTGAATTTTCGTCTCGTCGTCAATCCACAAAAGATGCTATTTACGGAATTGTGAAAATTACATACAGAAATATTTTAAACAATCAAGATATGCTTCAAAAACTCTTACTTTCTAGAAATGCTTCCATAGCGTTTTTAGAATTGAGAGACTTTATTTATGTAGAAATCTTAAAGAACGTTAATTCTTTACAACCTGAAGATAAAAGAAAAATACCAAAGGAATATTTCGCAGCATTTTATAGTGGCGCAATTGCAAGCATTCTACCGATGATTCTTACTACTTCAATAGATAAAGGCCCTATTTTAGATGAATCATTGCTAGTAAAATTGTTTAGTTAATACTCTATCCTTCCTGAAATTATCCGATATTTTTGCGTACATTTATTTTTGAATGACACATTTTCTTGTTTAAACTTTAGTTAACAAATTTGTTGCATTGTGCTTTTTACTTGTGTAACATAATAGAGTCTCGCAATAGTAGTTAAATGGTATAACGGATCCATGGTAAGGATCTATTCGTAGTTCGATTCTGCGCTATTGCACCACATTATGTATCGAAGACTGGGAGACCAGTCTTTTTATGTGGTGCATAGCGCAGTATCGAAACCCTTCCCAATCTACAGCCTTATACCATTTAACTACTTCCATGTTCGACTCCTTCCTTAAAATAATAGAAACAGAAAGTTTGAACAAGATTGAACCTATCGGATTTTCCTCTTCATTTATATTTTAAAATAGACTCAACTGTTCGTGTCTTTCTTGTCTGACAAATTTTTTAGGGTTTAATTTACATGTTTTAATGCAGTAATTTAACAAATTTTTAGCTGCATTAATATCTCTATCAGCTTTAAAACCACATTCACATTCAATTTCATCTTTAAAAGCATCCCAATTATGCATTTCTTTATGCAGTTTTCCACAGTTCGAACAAATTTGACTAGATTTAAAATATCTATCTGCCTTAATTAAGGTTCTATTATATTTACTGGCCTTTATTTCAAGAGCATGAAAGAAAGACGAGAGCCTCGACTTATTCACTTGTGTTCTCAAATTTATATTTTCATACATTTCTTCGATTGAAATGTTTTCAATACAAATATACTGGTATTTCTTGCATATAACTTCAGCAATCTGATTATATTGATATATCCTATAGTTCGTTAATTTTTCAAAAGCTCTTGTTAATTTATATAGTAATCTTTTAACATTTTTAGAATTTTTATTATTACCATTCTTTTTTAAAGTTTCACGATAAAATTGCCTTATTTTGACTATTCGGTCCATTCCGGAATCAAGAACTTTTTTATCTAAATTATATTTAGCAATACTTTCATCAGAACCTGCCACAGTAATATTTGTTCTTATGCCAACATCAATTCCACAAGCTAGAGCTTCAGGACTAACATCTTCTCTTCTTTTATAATAAATACATCTTAAATAGTATCTACCTTCTGATTTAATAAGAACAAACTTGTTGTAATTCCTAGAGTTCAAGTTTTTAGGCCTTACTTTAATCTTAATAGAACGTAAATTAAAAACGGCGTGGTTATCGATAATTTTTAACGATCTTCCAGTTAATTTAATAACTTCTTTTTCATACTCAATAATCGAATAATTCGGTTGTTTTTTAACATAATTTCGCAACTTTTTGCTTTCAAAAAGTGAAAATGCTCTGTCCGCAACATTAGCAAAATGATCTAAATAAAGATAATTAGAAAAAGTATATCTTTTAGATTCTCTAAATTTTTTAAACATTCCAAAAACAAAAGGTCTTAGTTCACTACTTGGAATATTGTTATAATATGGATTATAAGCCACAAAACGAGTTTTGATTTCTTTATATACGTACTTTTTTAACCTATGATAAAAATCAAATTCACGATCAAGAAATTTCACTTCTTTTTTTGTTGGATAAAGTCGATATGTATCAACTTTTAAATAAATCGGTTCTCTCATAATATTTTTTAAGATAGGCAACATTGCGCGATAACATCGCTTAGTTTCTTCAACCATAACGCGCCAATCGCGCGCTTATTTACTTTCTTTTAAAAGATTTCAATTAATAAATATAAATTAAATAAAATGCCTAGTAGAGGTTATTAATGAACAAAAGTAAGAAGAAAAATAGATTCTAATATTTTAAATTTTGAGATAGCACTAAAGCACATCAGCTTAATTAATGCTGTTTCTTCGTTTTATTTATTAAACATAAATTCATTGATGTTTTTTAGAAAAGCTCAAGTTGTTTTACATTCTCTTTTTTGAAGAAAAAACGGTTTTTCAATCCACATTTATTAATTAAATAAGAAAGAAGATTAATTCCGGCGTTTAAATCTTTATCAACTGTTGCCCCACAATCACAATGTAAAATGTTTGATGAATCATCATGAGTTAAAGCTCCGCATTCATGACAAATTTTTCCAATATCATATCCTAAATCGACATAAACTATTTTGGTGTTAAACTTTTCCGTATAATGATTCAAGCTTTTATAAAATTCATTAAATAAGTATTTTTCAATAATTGTTTTCTGACTATTATTATAAAAATAGTTAAGATTTGCAGGTTTTTGTATAGAAATATAATCGTATTTTTTAACAATATCTAATATCACTCTAGTATATTTTTGCCTTATTTTTCTTCTTAATTTTTCATAACAATCATCCGATTTTCTTTCTAGACGTAAAACATTATTTGATCTAAATCCACCATTATGCTTAAGACATTGTTTATGATATGTAGCAATTTTTACTAGGCGATCAATATTATAACTTTCACTCTTAAGTTCAAGATTATAAGTGGTGAAATTGTTATTTGAATCATAAACTTTAATTGATGAAAAATCACTAATAACAATTGAAGCTTCAATTTCCTCTTTTGCGTCTAAAATCTTTTCTTTATACGTTTGCCCAAATAGATAAAATTCATTATTTCTTTTCTCAACATAAAGATATCGGAAATTTCTAAAATTTTTATTTTTAGGACTGATTTTTCCCTTTATTTTGCAGTTTAGGAACTCAACATTTTGCCATCCCATTTTAAAACTTTCTCGATCAAAACGAATTACACTACTTGAATTATAAAATGGATAATTTGTAAGTTTGACTTCTTCTTTATCTTTTTTAAGTTCAAACCTTTGAAACATTTTGAAAGATGCGAAATCAAAATGGTCAATATATGAATAGGAAGAGAAATCATAACGCTTACTTTCTTTAAATCTTTTTATAATTCCATATACGAGTGGTCTTAAAGAAGATGGTGCTATCCTTTTTTCACCACCTGTAATATTGAATTTTTCTTTAATCTTTTTAGTCAAAAATTTTGTTAAACGGTCTAGAAATCTGAATTCTCGATCTAATTTTGCCTTTTCCTCTTTCGTCAAAATTAGACGAAAATGTTCAAAGTCCATATAAATATTGTCTAATTTCATTGTTTAAATGAGTATTATTATAAAAGTTGTTGTGTGTTTCCACTTAGCATCTTCTGCCTTAACGCCTCAACCATGCGCTTATAATAACCTCTTAATTCCTCCTTTCACTAATATAAAGGAGTTTGTTTCAAAAAAATTAAAAGATTTTTAAAAAAAATTAAACTATTCATTATTTCTTAAAATTTCAATTGGTTTATTTCTTTTGATGACTATATAAGGGATTAATAAAGCAATTAAAATATAGAGCAAGATGAATAAAGCTAAAACAATGGTTGAAGCAAAATTATAATATAAGAAATTTAAGCCTGGTAAAGCACCATATCCTAAATAGCGTTCGACGCTTTCAATTAATATTCCATTACAAAGGTTATTTCCTAAATAAGTTCCAATAAAAAGAAAGGCACAAGATAAAATCATCATCACAATCAATGTATTAACATAAAGTTTATTAATTTGTGAGATTTGTAATCCTAAAGCCCTAAAGATTCCAATATTGCTCTTATCTTTTCTTAAAATAAGGAAAACTACTAAAATAACAAAGAAAAACGCAAGAACAAGCATTACAATTAATAGAATTTGGAATATATCAGCAAAAAGCAAAATAACTTCTTCAGCTCTAAAATAAACCATATCCATTAGATATTGAGAACTTAACTCTTTTTCTCTCATCAAACTTATAAGTTCATCGCTCAAATTATAATCTTCAAAATATAGTCTAATCGGTGTATAAGATGCTAGTAAAATCTCTTTAAATAATTCGGGCGAGACATATATTTTCTCCACACCGGTTAAAGGAAACAAGTTTATAATTTTCAGATTATCGTAAGAAATTTTTGGAGAATCAGAGAAATAGCTTGTAAAACTTCTTAACGTGATATTGGCATTTTTATATTCATTTTCATCAACCTCAGAAATATTCTTGTAATCTTTATCTGTTAAAATATTTAGAAGGTCCAAATTTAACTTAATTTCATTGCCTTTGATATCGTGGTCAAAACTTATTCTTAAGTCAGTGAAATCAAATTGTATTTCTTTGTCATTAAATACAATATTATTTTTATTAAAATAGGCATCGAATTTTAAATCGTCGCCCTGCAGCACTAAATCAACATAATCATTAATAAAATTAGGATTTATGCTAAATAAAGACGAATAATAATCAAATAGCTCATCATAAAACGCAGAAGCATCGTTTACTTCATCCCCATGTTCAATAATTTCAGAAATTTCACTAGCAAATTTTTCTTCATAATTAGTATCAATAACTGCATCCACTTTAAGCCCAAAATCAAATTCAAAATTTAAAATTTCTTCGTAGGTGGTAGGTGGTGCTACAGAGGAAAATTTATCATACGCAAAGCAATCGGCCATATAATCAGTAATTATTACACCGGCAGAATGCTCTTTAATTTCTCCTGCCGCAAGAGTCAATTCACCCTTTTCATTACCAAATAATTTTTTTAAATAGTTTAAATCACAAATAATCGCTCCATTTGTTTGATTATATAAATATGGACGTGAAATGTAAGACTTTTTTCCTGATTGTCTTTCGCGTGCGCCATAATAGAATAAAGAAACTGGATACATTTTATAAACTTTTCCATCATAACTTTTTTCTATTTCATCAATGTCACTTTCGGGAATTTCTTCAAGAGAAGTAATTCCTTTTTCTTCTTCGCTGATGGTTTTATATTTTCCAAAAACTGGAGCAGAACCATTTCCATACATTTCTAGTGCATAGTTTTGTCTACTTTCTTCACAGTTATAAATCGACAAATTATATCCAATATTTCCTACAACAAGTAAAAATGCAACTATAAAGCTCATCAAAACAACAAAAAAAGATCTCTTGAGCAAAAATTTATAACTATATTTAAAAAGTCCAGCACCTTTAATTTTATTAACGCTAACTTCTTCACTTTTATAATTTTCACTTTTCGTAGTAGAAAAGTTATAGCCGTTTTGATAAATATGAGTGTTTGGATTCTTCGAATAATAATTTAATAATTTTAATTCGTTATAATTTAAAGATTTGTTGAATGGAAGGTATGAATTCCCATAACTATCAACAAAAAAAGCATTTTTCTGACTTCCATTTTTGCTTAAATCACTAATAATTTTTCCATCTTGTAATGTAATAATTCTATCTGCATAACTATATGCATCATCTTGATTGTGGGTCACCATTACAATCAACATTTCTTTCGAATATTTTTCGAGGATATTCAAAATCAAAAGCGATGTGCTATGATCGACATTGCCAGTTGGTTCATCAGCAAAAAGCACCCTTGGTTTTTTAATAAGTGCTCTCAACAAGGAAACCCTAGCCCTTTCTCCTGCTGAAAGTTCACTTGGATACTTTTTTAAATAATCTTCGTGAAGTCCAAATTCTTTTAAATAATCTCGAAAAACCTGCAAATCTAAGGTTTTTTCTGAAATATCAAGTACGATTTTTAAGTTGTCTAATACTGTAAGCTCTTCTACTAAAGCATCGCGCTGAAAAGCGAATCCGAAATCGGTATTTCTTAAAACTGTTTTTTCTTTTTCACTTAATGCATCGTAATCTAGACCATTATAAGAAATTTTTCCTTTTGTTTTTGCATCTAATGTTGAAAGAACATTTAAAAAAGTTGACTTTCCGCAACCTGATTTACCTAAAACAATAACAAAACCTTTGTTTGGTAAAGTTAATGAAACATTAGATAAAGCCACCGTCTTTATCTTTTTTGTACTATTATATATTTTTGTTAAATCTTCAATTTGAAGCATAGTCTAAGTTAAATCAATTTCTTCAACTAGCAAATCATAAACAAATGAATTAGTAACTTTAACATCTATTACATCTCCAACTTGATGTTCTTTTTTCTTTAATAAAATAACTTTTCCATCAACATCATCTGGAGCATTAAAATCGCAACTTAATAAATATTCATTATTTTTTTCTGCAATTACTAAAGCCTTAAATTCTCTTCCGATCATTTCTTTATTAAGTGAGTAAGAAATTTTAGCCTGCATCTCCATGATTTCTTGTTTTCTTTTAATCATTGTTGATTCTCTAACTTGATGAGGAAGTGAATATGCTCTAGTTCCTTCTTCTCTAGAATAAGTAAAAACACCTAAATGGTTAAACTTAAATTCATTAATAAATGATTTAAGTTCTTCAAATTCTTTCTTAGTTTCTCCTGGGAAGCCAACAATTAGAGTCGTTCTTAAAATAGCGTCTGGAATTTCTTTTTTTATTTTCTTTAAAAGCTCAATGATTGTTTCTTTATCATCTTTACGATTCATGGCTTTTAATAAACGATTATTTACATGCTGCAAAGGAATATCAAAATAATGTGAGCACTTTGGATGTGTCTTTATAAATTCAATAAGTTCATCATTAATTCCTTCAGGATATAAATATAAAGTTTTGATAAATTCAATCTCAGGAATTTCATTTAATTCTCTCAATAAGTCTACTAAACTAAGCTTTTTTCCTTTAAAATCCTTACCATAACTTGTTGGATCTTGAGCAATTAGGACTAATTCTTTGACGCCATGTTTAGCTACTTTTTTAGCATACTCCACTAACTCATCTAATGGATAAGAAACAAATCTACCTCTTATATAAGGAATTGCACAATAAGCACAAAATTTATTACATCCTTCGGCTATTTTTAGATAAGTTATAGCTTTATCATTGTTAATTCTTTCACTAATATCAAAAGCTGGTAAAGTAACCTCATCATCGAATAATTTTGAAATTAACCCTGGAAGTTTTGTATATTCATCTTTAAAAGGAATCCATAAATCAACTTCAGGAATTGCTTCTTTAAGTTCATCAAAATATCTTTCAACTAAGCAGCCCACAACAAATGTTTTCTTTTTATAAGTCAAACAATCTAAGATTGTATCGATATTTTCTTTTTTCGCACTTAAAATAAAGCCACAAGTATTAATAATAATGGCATCTGCTTCTTCTAATGAAGATGTAATCTCAAAATAAGGCTTTTTAAAAAGCGCCAATATAGCTTCACTATCAACTTGGTTTTTAGCGCATCCTAAAGACACTAAAGCAATTTTCTTCATCTATTAAATTTCTTATTTAAATTCTTGATAAATGGTAAAACTTCAACAAATTCAGTGAAATCTACTAATTTATATTCCCAGTTTTGTCCACCTAAAACTCCTGGAATATTCATTCTAGAATCATTATCTTTCCACAAATAATCTTGCATTGGGATAATCGCAGTATCGCAAATTGATCCAAAAATCATATTAAAGAACTTTTCTTTAATACTTCTTCCCTTAACGCCTTCTCTTCTCATAATAATTTTAAGAAGTTCAAGTTCGTTATCTTTTAAATTTTTGTACCAACCTCTTAATGTATCGTTATCATGTGTTCCAGAATAGATAATTTGATTTTCTTTAACCTCAAATGTTGGGTTAAAAATAGTGAATTCTAAAACATTCATGCCTTTAAGGTTATATTTGTCTCTTAATTCAAGAACACTAGGGAATAAATCACCTAAATCTTCAGCAATAATGTTAATTTCAGGGTGTTTTGAGTATAAAAGATTGAATAATTCGTCACCATAAGCATGTTTCCACTCACCTTGAATAGCTGTATTGCAATCTCTATCAACTTGCCAATATGTATCAAAAGCTCTGAAGTGATCGATACGAATAATATCAAAAAGTGATGCGGCGAACTCAATTCTTTCCATCCAGAAAGTGAATCCCTCTTCTTTCATATATTCCCAATCATAAATTGGATTTCCCCATCTTTGACCAGTTTCAGAGAAATAATCTGGTGGTACCCCAGCTACAACTTCAGGAATATCATTTTCATCAAGTTTAAATTCATCTTGATTTGCCCAACAATCACTGCTGTTTCCACCAACATAAAATGGAATGTCGCCCATTAATGAAACACCATTTTTATTGATATATTCTTTTAACTTTTTGAATTGTTTAAAAGCAATAAATTGGCACCACTCTAAAAATAAAATTTCTTCTTCATATGGTGTAAAGTCAAATTCATGACGATAATGAGCATATCTTTCTTTTTTATCCCAATACCACCAATCTTGATAGTTATTTTTCAAACTTAAAATAGTGAATTGAGCATAATCTTCGACCCATGGGTTTTCTTTTACAAAATTCTTAAATGGAGCCTTAACTAAAGCACCTTTGCTATTTTCGAAAGCCTCTCTTAAATATTTTTCTTTATGAGCACGAACAGCTGGGTAATCGACCAACTTTTTACTTTTATTAAAAGGTTTTAAATCGTCGATTAATCCTTCTTTTTCAAGTTCGTGTAAATCAATATAAATTGAGTCAATAGCGTGACCGCAAATTGATTGATAAGGACTATTTCCATAACCTGTTGGATTAAGTGGGAGGATTTGCCAAATTTTAATATTTGCTTTTTTTAAATAATCAACAAATTTATAAGCATTCTCCCCGAAATCTCCAATCCCAAAATCTCCAGGAAGTGAGCTTATTGCCATTAATATTCCATTAGTTCTCATACGAAAAATTATATGTAAATATTATTATGTTGTAAACATAATAATTAGACTAAATATATACTATAAATCTACTAAAAACCTACTACTAAATCAAAAAAGCCTGCAAAAGTTAACTTTTTTAATTCAAAAACATCAAGTATCAAATATTTAAATAGAACTAAGTTTAGATGGCAATTAAATCATAATTAATAAATAATCTGTCCTACTATATCAACATTCAATAAAACTTATTTCATTTTTCACATAAGAAGTTTGATTTAATTATGAACAAGAAATATCTAACAATCTTCTCACGTTAGAGTCTGATAAATTTAAACCTTCAATAGATGAATTCTTTTTTTCTATAAAGAACTTATTTTTCCTATGATTTTTATAAATCTTATTATCTATGAAAATTTAAATATTGACAGTTGAACAATTGTTCAACTATACTATTTACAAGGAGGAAGATTTATGCCAACTGATACACCAATTGTAAATGAAGAAAAAGTAAAAAAGACTCTCAAAAACATGATTAGTGATACTGAGATATACTCAATTAGTGACTTTTTTAAGATTTTTGGTGATTCTACTAGATTAAAAATTATTTGGGCGTTAGATGATAACCCGCTTTGTGTGGGCGATTTATGTAATGTTTGTAACATTACAAAAAGCGCTGCTTCCCATCAACTTAACATTTTAAAAACAAATAAAATTGTTAAGTATAAAAAACAAGGGAAAAACGTTATTTATTCACTTGACGATGAACACGTTTCACTCATCATCGAAACAGCTAGAAGGCACCTAAATGAAGGGGAATAATCTTATGAAAATGACTTTTAAATTTGAAGGAATTGATTGTGCAGTTTGTGCACTTAAACTAGAAGAGAAAATAAAAAAACAAGAATATGTTAACGATTGTTCGATTAATTTTCTCGCTTCAAGAATGGATTTAGACATAAAAGATAAAGATGATTTAGAAAAAATAGTCAAAATTTGCAGCGATTTTGAAGATGGTGTAACTATAAAACGCATCAAATAATATGAAAAAGAAATTTGATTTTTATTCATTAATTCTTGCAACTATTGTTACAATCGTCTTGCTAGTCGTCCATATTTTATGGGGCGAAGTTGACTTAGGCATTAATAATTTAAATACTTTAGTCATTCTGCCTATATCTCTTATCTTTTATCTTTTAGTCTCTTATGATCTTTTTATTGAAGCATTCAAAAAAATTAAACATAAACAATTTTTCGATGAAGTTACTTTATCTTTAATTGCTACTATAGCGGCATTTGCAATCGGAGAATATGTTGAAGCTCTTGCTGTTGTTGTTTTCTTTCAAATCGGCGAAAGATTTGAAAAATACGCAGTTGATAAAAGCCGCAACTCAATTAAATCTATATTAAATTTAAGACCAGATAAGGTTACTTTATATAATAACGAAATTGAACAAGTCGTCGAACCATTTGACGTTAATATCGGCGATCAATTTATTGTTAAGTCTGGCGAAAGAGTTCCAATTGATGGAATTGTTTTAAAAGGCAAATCAACACTTGATACTTCTTCAATGACCGGTGAAAGTATTCCAAGAACCATTAAAGAGGGTGAGGAAATTATTAGCGGTGTAGTTAACTTAGGTTCACCACTTATTATCAAAGCCACAAAAGAATTTTATAATTCCACTGTTTCCAAAATGTTGGATTTAGTTGAAAACGCATCTTCTCAAAAAGCTAATCCTGAGAAATTTATTACAAAATTCGCTAAAATATATACTCCTATTGTAATTGCTCTTGCTTTTATTGTTGCAATTCTTCCACCATTAATTATCGATTATTCAAATCCAAACGTCTGGGCAAATTACGTAAGAACAGCTGCAAGTTTTTTAGTTATTAGTTGCCCTTGCGCTCTTGTTTTAAGTGTTCCAATGAGTTACTTTGTTAGCTTAGGTGAAGCTAGTAAATTGAAAGTGTTAATCAAAGGATCAACTTATCTTGATAAATTTACAAAATTAAAAAATATTGTCTTAGATAAAACAGGCACAATTACAAAAGGTAATTTTAAAGTTAATAAAATTAGCCCTGAAAACGGATGCACAAAAGAAGACTTATTAGAATTGGCACAATATGGTGAATATTTCTCAAACCATCCAATAGCAATTGCGATATTATCCGATAATAAAGAAAAACTTGATAAATCTTTGTTAACAAATTATCAAGAAATTGAAGGACAGGGAATTAAAGTAGATTTTAAAGATAAAGGACTTCTTGTAGGTAACGCAAAATTATTAAGAAAATATAATATTGAATTTAATCCTGTAGATACTCCATTTACATTAATTTATGTGTCTTACGACCATAAATATCTTGGAAATATTGAAATCAAAGATCAAATCAAAGAAACTTCCGTTAAAGCTATTGATAATTATCATAAAAACGGTATCAAAAACGTTATTATGTTAACAGGTGATAATGAAAAAATTGCTGAAGCCGTTTCAAAAGAAGCTCATGTTGATAAATATTATGCAAATTTATTACCACTTGATAAGACAAACAAACTAGAAGAAATTATTGATTCCAGTGCTAAAAATATAACTGCATTTATCGGAGATGGCGTTAATGATGCGCCTAGTTTAACAAAAGCCGATATCGGAATTTCAATGGGAGGAATCGGAAGCGATATCACGATTGATTCAAGTGATGTAGTTATTATGGATGATGATTTAGATAAAGTTAATAAAGTGGTAAAAATAGCTAAAAATAATAAGCTGACCGTTATTCAGAATATTGTGTTTGCTTTATTAATAAAATTAGTTGTAATGATTTTATCTTTGCTGCCAAACTTACCAATTGCCCCTTACATAATGTGGTTTGCAATTTTTGCAGATGTCGGCGTTACAGTAATTTGTGTATTAAATTCTTTAAGATTATCGTTACATTTTAAGACTAGATAACTACTAGAAATCTACTAATACCCGCAAAAATCTTTATGTTTTGCGGGTTTTTTATTACTAAATAACTACTTTTTAATAATTTTGGCTAACCCACCAATCGAAGTTTCTTTATAATCTTTAGATAGGCTGTCTCCAGTTATCTTCATAGCTTTTACTACTTCATCAAAACTAACTTTATTTCTTCTTAATATAGAAATATCTTTTGCATAAATGTAAGAGATTAAACTTCGCAAAGCGCCAATGCCGTTTCTTTCAATACAAGGAATTTGAACATAACCATTGACTGGATCACAAGTTAAACCTAAAAAGTGCTCAAGTGCAAGTTCACTAGCATATTCTATTTGATAAACAGACATGTCGTGCAAATAGCAAAGTGCACCACTCGCTATTGCTGATGCTGTGCCTATCTCTGCTTGGCAACCTAAAGTTGCTCCACTTATTGAGGCGTTTTTAATAACAATGTTCGTTAATAATCCTGCAACCTTTAAAGCACCAACAATTTTATCAATATTAATATTATTATGTTTATATTCATAATATAAAATTGATGGCAAAACTCCACAACTGCCACAAGTAGGTGCCGTTACAACTAAGTCACCATCCGCATTGCCTTCACTAGCAGCATATGCATAACTTGTGATGAAAAGAATTTTCCTTTCAAACTCATCTTTTTCATCTAGGGCTTTTTCATAAATATTTTTTGCTACTTTTTTGACTCCTAAGTTTCCTGGCAAGTAACCTTCTTTTTTTAAATTAGATTCAATTTCATGAATCATTGCTTTGAAAATCTTAAATAAAAAATCATTTACGTCTTTATCTTCAAATTCGTCAACAACATCTACTATTGAAGCAAGATTATGCTTATTCAAATAATTCTTGAGTCCGTTAAAAGAATTGAAAGGATAAATTTCTTTAGATTTTTCAATTTTTTGACCTTGTTTTAAAATATCTCCACCGCCTATAGAATAGTAACGGGTTTTATTAATAATTTTTCCATTTTTAAAAATTGAAAAATCTAAAGTATTTGGATGATCAATATCATCAAAAGTATAATGAAAATTTATTATAGCCTTATAGTTTTCAAAAGCCTTCAACAAAATTTTATCTGTTCCATGACCTTTTCCAGTCAAAGCTAAACTTCCATATAAATCAATTACAACTTCATCAAAATCTTTATATGTATTTAAAAAATCTTTTGCTGCATTATAAGGTCCAATAGTATGTGAACTGCTCGGACCGGGGCCGATTTTGTACACTCTTTTAATAGATTCCATTAATTTCCAACACCTTTAAATAAATCACTTAAACTAATACCTAAACCTGTAGCTATTTTAGCTAAAATTTTAACAGTAGGGTTTCGACAGCCTCTTTCGAGGTCGCTTAAATAATTTTTATTAACACCACTTTCTAAAGCCAAATCTTCTTGGGACATTTTTCGGCTAACCCTTAAATATTGAATTCTCTTCCCAAGTTCATAGTTAGCATCTATTTCTTCATTGATTCTTTTCATAGTTTTCAACCATTTTTCTTAATTTAATAAATAAATGATTAACATTGCTCTTTGAAACTGTTTCATCAAGTTCTTCAGATATTATTTGAGCAAGTTCACTATAATTTGCTTCAGGATTAGCTAGACGAGCTTTGCATAAAGCTTTTAACTTCGCGTTTTGTAAATTATCAACTCCAAGTTTTTTCTCAACAACGCTAATTTCTTCAATTTGCTTTTTCGAATTTTCGATGGTTTTTTTAAAATTATAAGAATCACAATTCATTAAACGATTAGTTGAATTAGAAAAATCGCGATCCATTCTAATATTTTCAAATTCTAAACAAGAATTATCTGCATTAATAAAAGCTAAAAAATTAACAATTTGATCACTTCTTTTTAAATAAATTAAATATTTATTACGCCTTTTTATCATCTTAAATTCAAACTTAACTGACTTAATTTTATTAATCATTTTTAAAAGTGAATGTGTATAATTTTCGTCGTTAACGACTAATTCAAGATGATAATTTGATGAAACTGGATTTGTGCAGCTCCCACTTGCTAAAAAAGTACCGATTAAATAGCCTTTTATTTTTTCTTCTTTATCTTGAAGTTCATAAGGAATTTTATCTTCTAACAAGTCCATTTTTAAGTCTTTGAATAAATCATGCACGCCACCATTAATATTTATAAGATACTCAGTTGCTTTATATAATTTCATACTTTTACGAAAAGAAAATGATATTAATAAAAAAGGATAGTTTTCTTTCAAAAGTCTATAAATATATTTTGCTGTCGAAGATGTTTCCGTTTTTAAAATTAATCGGTCATTATCTTTAGAAAAGACAACATTTCCATTAAGTTTAATGAACGCACCTATGACAGATTTTGCACAATTTTTTGAGATGTCTTTTTGAGCGAGTTCATCCTTTATTGCATGTGTAAACGATATTTTGTCATTCATACAAATATAATACACTAATAAGTGTAAAAAGTGAGAAAAAACCTTTTAATTCCCTACCAAAATAATTGATAAATCAGTAAAATATTTATATGACTAAGCCGAAAAGTAGAAAAGATATTTACATATTGATTTGCTATATATTAGCAATCATTTTATTAATAATTTCTTCTTGTTTACCATTTGTTATAGCTAATGATCAACAAGTCTTTTTAGTCCATTTCTTTAATCCAACAAGTCACGCTTATAATGGACGAATTGAAAGTGCTTATGGAATTATTTTACCTATTCTAGTTTTTGCTAGTTTATTGATAGATTTTATTAATTTCAAAACTCACGAATTAAAAAAGAATGCTTTTAATACTTGTTTTAAAATAACCTTACTTGCAACTTTTATTTTTACTATCATGAATTATTTTCGAGTAATTTATCCAGATGGTTTTATTGTAAGTGGCGATGTTTCGATCTTGCAAACTGGATTTTATTTATTTGTTTTTTTCTTAATATTATTATTTGCAATCATCGTTTTAAAAGTAAATGAACTTTATCACATTCAAAAAGATAACAATAAAGATCTTGTTGTTAATCACGATAAAAGGAGAAAACAATATTACATAGTCATTAGAGTCTTCTCTTTTATTTCGATGTTTTGTGTAATTTCACTTCTTTTTGTACCATATGCCCGAAACTATCAAAATTATATGTTTGAAGAAGGTTTTGAAACGATTTTAGATAAAAGAACAAGTATTGATTATTATATTTTTGCAATGTTTGATAAAGATTTTAACTTAAATATTTTAGGATTCTTGCTTATTTATTTAGCTTGTTTTATTCCAACAACGCTTCTTCTACCTCCACGTAAAACAACATTTATGCAAATCTTAATTTGTTCTATTTTTGAAATAATTCTATATGTCATCGCTTTACTTATTGCTAGTGAAAACTATTTATTGATACCGCCAAAACTATCTCTTCAAATAGATTGGATTTCTCTTGTTTTCTTATCTATAAATTTTTTATCGCTGTTTATGTTAGTTATTTTTACATCATTATTAATTAATTATCGTCGTAAGGAACTTAAAGATGTTGCTCGAAACGTTAGCGAATTATAACCCATTTCCATTTCCTGTCACGGAGCAATTAAAACCTTGGTGTTTATCAATAACACTTCTTTTTCTTTTCTTTGTTATCTTCATTTATCCTTTAATGTTTTATTTAGGTAGAAAAGCCAGAAACAACAATAAAATTCGTGACTATTTTACGATGGCTATAGGGTTATTTTTAATTTCTACTGAAATTTATAAGCAACTTCTTTTTGCATATCATTATAACTTTCAAGGCGATTACCACTGGTCTCTTTTTCCTTTCCAGCTCTGTTCTATTCCAATGTATACAGCCGCAATAATGCCTCTAACTAGAAATGAAAAATTAAGAAAATCGCTTTTTGCTTTTATGGCTTTATATGGAATGCTTGGTGGAATTGCTGTAACTTTATTCCAAAGTAGTGTTTTAACTTGGGAAGATTATTCATTAGATTATCAATCAATAATTTGGCATTTTGGTCTAGTTGCATTAGGTATTTATAGTGCAACTTACTTAAATATTGGTTCAATAAAATTCAAAGAAACTTTAAAAATTTATGAATACGGTACTTTTACTTTTCTTTTTTTCTTAGTAGTTGCCGAAATTATAAATCTACTTATCATTTTAAACCATGGATATAACGAATTTACTGCCGGTGGAAATATGTTCTACATTTCAATGTTTATGTTTAATCTTGCGATTCCTGTTTTAAGTACAGTTACTTCAACTTGTGGATGGTACATAGGTTTTATTGGATATACTTTCGCACTTATGGCTGGTGCATTTTTAATCTTTTCAACTTATTTTGGCTTAAATAAACTTACCTTAAAAATATTATCTAATGAAAAAGTTAAAGAAACATTATCTAAACTAAAAAGAAAAGAGTCTTAATTTTGACTATTTAAGACTCCATTCACTTCGTTTGTGCCGACATAAACTTTATTAACTTTATGGTCAACAATTTCATAAATTGTAGGTGTGCCAATAAAATATGTATCTTCTAATGTTGATGGTTTATCGTTTTCCATCTCTCTAACTAGCACTTCATAGTTATAATTTTCAGGCTTCATCTTAAACTTATTTCTATTTTCTTGACGATTTCCTTCATTCATATCGAACAAAAATAATGGAATTTCAACGCCTTCATTATTTTGCTTATCTAAATAATTAAAAATAGTCGTTTTTGTTCCGATACAATGCGGACAATCTATTTGATATAGCTCTATAAAATAGAAATCATAATCTAAGGAAAAGAACTCATCTAAAGAAGTAAGATGATTTTCTTCGTATTCATCGTAGTTTCTAGTTTCCTCAACTTGCGGTGCACAAGAAACTAAAGTCAATAAACATAAACTTAATAATACTGTTCTTTTCATTATTTAATTGGCTTACGATAAAATCTTCCATAAACTTGATCCATTGGCATTACATTGATAAAAACATTTGGATCAACTTTACGACATATTCTTACAACTTTTTTTGCTTCCTTTTTTCTAACAGACATATAGATAACATAAAGTGGTTTTCCAGTATAACCACCTCTTGCATCTAAAACTGTACAACCGTGTGGAATATTAGCTAATACAACGTTTGAAAGATTATAGTTACTAGTCATAATTTGTAATTCAACTTTTTTATTTTGAATATTTATTGTATCAACTACAACTGTAACTAAAACCATGTAAAAAAGAGTAAATAAGAAAATAACAAGCGCAGATGGAGCAGCAACTTCACCCATTTCAGCAGCTGTAAAGGCAGGATCAAGTGGAATTGTACTTAAAATGCTATAAGTTGAAACAGTTATTAAATTAAAAAATGCTGACCATTTACCAATCTGGACACTCTTTTTTTCGCTGATATAATAAGCGATGATATCGGTTCCACCAGCTGTTGATTCTATGTGATAAGCAAGAGCGCTAGCAATACCAGTACATAAACCACCAAAAAGAACACGACTTACAATATCTTGACCAAGTGCATATGTTACTTGATTAATAAAATCATTTGGACTTGAATTTGGCAAAATAATACCAAAAAGAGACGCTAAACCAACATTTAATAAAGAGTAGATAGCAAATCTTTTACCTACTTTGAAAAAAGCTAATAAAAAAAGTGGAATATTAATAGCAAGATATAAGCACCAATAAGTAACATCAAGAAGTAAATTATCCGTTAAATAAGTTCCACCACAAATTTTAATTATTGAAAGAATGACTTGACTAATTCCACTTGCCCCACAACTAGCCAAAGTTTTAATGTTTAAACCTTCAACCATTTCTAAAGCACCTTCTTCAATAGCAGCAACTGCTGCATAATTAGGTTGAATAAAAGCTTTAAAGCCAAAGGCAAAAATAAAACTAGAAAGAGCTGTGACTAATAAACAATAAAAATTATCTAAAACATCCTTTTGGACAGGATGGTCAAACAAATAATCAATAACTTTTTTCTTAAACTTCTTGAAATAATACATAAGAATTATATTAATAATTCTTATTAGAAAAGACAAGAAATAACTTAAGTTTTTTTAGAATCTAAAAGTTATAAAATAATTCAGGAAATAAATATAAAAAACCTGCAAAACTCAAGTTTTTTTCTAAAAGTTGTAATTTTGTTCATAAAATTGCCAACACTAAAGCATTCTCCCCTAAAGTTGTTTTTAACTTTAAATTAGAAAAAACACACCGAGAAATTTCAAATAAACGAAAAAATTGTTCAACGTTTTTTGAAAAGTAAGGTAAAATACTATACGAACAATAATTTTATTATTGTTAATAAAGCAGTTTAGTGATATTCTTTTTATTGCTTATTTGTTAGAGGTATATTACATGGGTAAATTTTTAAAAGTTATCGGAACACCTTTCATTAAAATATGGACTTGGATCAAAGAAACCGCATGGGTCCAACCACTTCTTATTGTTGGTATTATCTTTGCAGTTATTTTCTCAATCCCTTCCATTACATCATGGGTCCAAAGCTGGGATTTCGGCAGTGACTCATATACATTCTTAAAGAGCCAACAACTTTCTCTTGAAGGAATTACAGACAGTAAAAGAGAAGGCCAAGCATACAAATTCTTTGATGCTTTCGACGATGCTCAAGCAAATTGGTCCACAAGCAAAGATGAAGCTAGAAAAGCAATGGTAGATTATGTTGGCGATTCAAACAAAATGGTTCTTTTCTTCGTTAATGAAAATGACGACGCTGAAACACTTAATGAAGCAACAAATTATCTTGTAAACGAATCATGGAGCAGAGTTACTTCTATTGATAATAAAGCCCCTGCATTCAGATTTAAAACAATTTTTGCTGATCAAGTTGTTGAAGTTGATTCTAGCGATAAAACTTATCAAGATCACACTCCATTCGACTACTTATTTACAAATTCACCTGCTTATTCAGACTTTGTTAACCAAGCTGCATCCGTAGCAACTACAAGTCCTTATTATAAAAATAAGGTTTCTAAGAACGAAGATATCTCAAGTATTGAAAGCAGCGCTGAAAATTTACCAGATCCATCAAATTATTCTTCTACAATTCCTTATTATGTAATTATTGACTTAACAGATGAAAATACAACTGATTATATAATTACGAATGTTTTCTTCTCATTAGAAGGCGAAAATAAATACGAAAGAGCTGACTTCTTAGCTCACGCTTGGACAAATACAGAAGAATTTAAAATTGCTTAATAAAATTACTCAAAATAAAATCTTAACAGCTGACTAAGTCAGCTGTTTTTTGTAATTAAAAAGCAGGTTTTAAAGACCTGCTTATAAATTGAATTAGTAAATATTACTTCTTCTCCGTTTCTTTTTTCACTTTTGCGTAAGTTTCAAGAACAATTTTAGGAACGAGAGAAGAAATATCAACTCCACTCTTATAAAGTTCATCTATTGATGAAGAAGAAATGAAAGAAAATTCTCGATGCGACATCAAAAAAACCATCTCAATTTCTTTATCAATATATTCATTAGCTGCTGAATATGCCCATTCATATTCAAAGTCACTAACAACACGTAAACCTCTGATCAAGACGCTTGCACCATGTTTTCTTGCATATTCAATTGTTAAGCCATTATAAGAATCAACTTCAACATTTTTAAATGGTTTAACAACATCAACTAACATGTTGAGTCTATCTTCTTTAGAAAAACGACAACTTTTTTCTGGATTAATAGCAAGTAAAACAATAACTTTGTCAAAAAGTTTACTTGCTCTTTTAATAATGTCTAGATGACCATTTGTGATTGGGTCAAAACTGCCTGGATAAACTGCTATTTTCATAAAATATTCCTTATAATATTAATTTTGCTTCTACCATATTTTAATATTTTAACCTGGTATTTTTCAATAAGAACAGGCGAAATATCATAGTCAGTTTCTGCGATAATTATGCCATTTTTTTGAATTACATCATATGATAAGACATCATTAATGAACGTTTCATCGATAATCATTTTATAAGGCGGATCAAGAAAAATAATATCAAATTTAATTCCTTTGTCATGACAATTTTTAAGTAAAATTTTGTAATCTAAATTAGAAATTTTAATATCACTAATATCAAGTGATTTTAAATTTTCCAAAATAATTTTATAAGCATCTCTATTTTTATCATTAATATAAACTGGATTAGCTCCTCTAGAATAAGCTTCTATTCCGATGCTCCCACTTCCACCAAATAAATCCAAAAACGAATAATTAAAAATATTTCCTAAAGAATTAAACATCCCTTCTTTACAAACATCTTTAGTAGAGCGAGTTATTTCTAAAGGAGGCTGCTTAAGTACTCGATGCAAGTATTTCCCACCACGTATTTTAATCATAATAAATCTCCAAACAGTTGATCTCTAATTTCTTTTAAATAAGAATTGAGTTTTGCAAGCTTTTTATTATAAATCCTAACTAATTCATGGCTATTCAAATTATAAATTGCTTCGCTCATAGCTTTCGAAACTTCCATTACTTCTTTACTATTTTTATCAAAATGCTTAATCGCATCACCATATTTCATAATTGCAATATCTTTCTTATAACTTAAAATTTTGACTTCATCACTATCATTAATTTCTTTTTCACTTAAAAGATATTCTTTATAAATTGATGTTTCTTTAATTTTCTCACTAAGTTTATTTATTAATTCTATTAATTCTAAATTCATCAAGATAAATTATAGCAAAAAACTTAATAAACATTAAAAATTGTGTTAATATTTTCGACATGGAAATATTTAAGATTGTAAAAGACAATAAACCAAGTTTAAGACAAAGATCAGAAAATGTTGAGTTCCCATTAGATCATAAAATCGAAGAAAAGCTTATGAACATGCTTGAGTATTTAAGACTCAGTCAAGATGAAGAATTTTTAGGAAAACATCATAATGTTAGAAGTGGCGTTGGTTTAGCGGCTCCTCAAATAGGTATAAATAAAAATATGCTTGCTATCTCTTTTATTAATGCAAAAGGTAAAAGAGAAGAATACGCTATGATTAATCCACGAATTGTTTCTGAATCAGTTAAAGAATGTTATCTAGAGAGTGGCGAAGGGTGCTTAAGTGTTGATAAACCACATGAAGGTTTTGTTTATCGTCACTACAAAGTTACAGTCAAAACATATGACTTATTAAAGAAAGAATTAGTCACTTATACTTTCACTGGCTATCCTGCAATCATCGTTCAGCACGAAATTGACCACTTAAAAGGTGTTTTATTTTACGACCACATAAATAAAGAAAGCCCTTTCATTAGAAAATCAGGCGCAATTTCAATTTAACTATAGTTTTTTAATTTTTGTTTTATTATAATAAACTCGATTTTAAGAGATATTTTAACTATGTAAAAAAGGAGATAATTAAAACACGATGTCTACTATATTTAATAATCCTATTAAAATTTATGCCTTAGGTGGTCTTGGCGAAGTTGGAAAAAACACTTACTGTATCGAAAGCGTAAACGATTTGATCATTCTTGATGCAGGTGTTAAATTCCCTGAAGATGATTTAGTTGGTGTTGATTATGTTATTCCGAACTATCAACACTTAAAAGACAATCAAAACAAAATTCGCGCTTTATTTATTACTCACGGCCATGAAGACCACATTGGTGGTATTCCATTTTTAGTCAAATCAGTAAAAATTCCAGTTATCTATGCTCCTAAACTTGCTTGTGCTTTAATTAAACAAAAATTAGATGACCAAAAAATTAAAGAAAAAGTTAAACTTGTAGAATATGATGAAGATAGTGTAATTACAGCCGGCTGTTTCAAAGTTAGCTTTATCCGTGTTACTCACTCTATTCCAGATAGTTTTGGAATCTGTGTTGACACTCCAGAAGGTAGAATCGTTGATACTGGTGACTTCAAACTTGATTTAACCCCAGTTGGTCCTGATTTTGAATTACATAAAATGTCAAAACTTGGCGAAGAAGGCGTTGATTTATTACTTGCTGATTCAACAAACGCTGAAAAAGAAGGCTGGACACCAAGTGAAAAAAATGTTTTAGACTCTATCAATGAAATTTTTGATAAAGCCCCAAGCCGATTAATTATTTCGACTTTCTCGAGTAATATCTCTCGTATTCAACAAATTGTGGACTGTACAATTAAACACAATCGTAAAATTGTTATTGTCGGTCGAAGCATGCTAAACACAGTTGATATTGCTTTAAGATTTGGCTACATCAAAATACCAAGTGCCATGATCAGAGACGTTGACACGATGGGAGATTTAAAAGAAAGCGAAACAGTTATTTTATGCACCGGTAGCCAAGGTGAGCCAATGGCTGCTTTAAGCAGAATTGCTAATGGCTCATTTAAAGGTTTACGAATTCTTCCTGGAGATACAGTTGTTTTCTCATCAAGCCCAATTCCAGGAAACGGCGCCTCTATCGCTAAAATTGTTAACCAATTAACGAGACAAGGCGCAAATGTTATTACAAACTCTGTCTTTGCTGATTTGCACTCTTCTGGTCACCCTTCAAGACAAGAATTAAGAATGAATCTTAAACTTTATAACCCAAAATATTTCATGCCTGCTCATGGTGAATACCATATGCTCAAATTACATGGGGACATTGCAAAATCCCTTGGCATCCCTCAAGAAAATATCTTTATTTTAGGAAATGGCGATACTTTACTTTTAAAAGATCACAAGATAGTTGATGGAGATAGAGTCACTGCTGAAGATGTATTTATTGATGGCTATGATGTAAATGGTGTTTCAACTGCCGTTATTAGAGATAGAAAAATCTTACAAGACGATGGCATGGTTAGTGTCATGCTTGTAATTGATTCAAAACAATCTAAATTAATGTGTAGTCCAAAAGTAGTTACTGTTGGCTTTGTAAGTTATGG
Organism: uncultured Bacilli bacterium; assembly: GCA_944336335.1. GTDB lineage: Bacteria > Bacillota_I > Bacilli_A > RFN20 > CAG-826 > Onthovivens. Next base: position 47,188 of record CALVLC010000024.1, read on the forward strand.
TAAATACGAAGATCATTTAACAAGACACGCTTCAACTTATCTTGAAGAAGCTTTAAATGAACTTTTTCAATCAAAGAAAGTTACTTTCAACGACATTAAAAATACAGTTAGAAGTGTTGTATCAAAATATTTCTTTAGAAAAACTCAAAGAAATCCAATGATCATTCCACTTGTTTTGAACAAGGTTGCTTAATTATGATTATCTTAGGATCAAGTTCGCCAAGAAGAATTGAATTATTAAAAACATTAACAAGCGACTTCAAAATTATGAAGCCGCTTTTTGATGAATCAACTCTTGATGCCCCTGCTTCAACTTATGCTTTAGAAGAAGCTAAAAATAAGTATTTCTCAATCAAAAACCTTGCAAAACCTCAGGATTTTATTATTTGTTGTGACACAATTGTCGTTTTAGACGATGTAATTTTTGGTAAACCGAAAGACGAAAAAGATGCATTTGAGATTTTGAAAAAATTAAGTGGCCGCACCCATAAAGTTATTTCTGGTTATGTTATCGGTTCACAATCTAAAGAAGAAATTATTGAAAAAATGATTATAACTGAAGTAACTTTTAATGAACTAACAGATGATCAAATTAACAGCTACATCAAAACCGAAAATGTATTTGATAAAGCTGGAAGTTATGCAATTCAAGATGATGAAAAGTATCACTTAATAAGCAAAATAAAAGGAAGCTTTTATAATGTTATGGGCTTCCCTTTAGAAGATATAAAGTTAGATTTAATTAGTCTTGGACTTATCTAATATTTCAAGTAAAGGTTTTAGATTTTCTCCAACCAAAATTACTTTATCACTCATTTCTAAGATTCTTGAAACATAGAATCTTTTTATTTGCTCTTTATCAAACTTAGCATAATCTTTTAATTTAATTACAAGTCGAGATAATCCTTTTAATTCGTAAAATTCAATATTATCTAGGCCGCCTAAAGATTCAATAAATTTGTCATCATTATGAATCTCGATTACTTGCTCTTCTTTTTTCTTTTGAATACCTTTTTTCTTTTTTGAGCTATAAAAATAAATAAAAAGAATGGCAATGAGTAAAACTAGCGCTACTGCAAAAACTGAAATAACAATAATTCCAGTTGTGTCTAATAAAATTTTAGGAACGATCATAAATAAATGCCTCATGAGTTTTCTTAATATAATTATTACGCGTATTTTTTAATACACGTACTTTTTTATCACTTAATCTAATCACAATGTCATCGTGATAATTTTTAACAAAATCACTTTTTGAATCATAATAAATGAAGAATTCATTGTTTTTTATATTTTCAATTTTAATTACTTTATCTTTTTGCAAAACAAAAGGTGATCTAATCGATTCATATGTGCGGTTTTGAATAGGCGCCTTTTCTACAAATTGAATCATCTCAATTTCATTGTCAACAATAGCTCCGCCTAAAGATCTAGCCATTGCACTGCTTCCAATTGAGGTCGAAATTAAGCAGCCATCAGCTTTTAAGGTTTCTAAATAAGTATCATTAATGAAAACATCAAAAATTAAAGTATCGCCTTTACTTGATTCAACTCTAAACTCATTCAAAGCGTAACAAGTTTTTCCATCATATTTTGCTTCAAGTAAAGCAATTTCTTTTTCTTCGTGATGTGGACTTAATAAATCTAAAACAAATTCAGTTAGCTCTTTGTTAGTGTATTCGCAAAGATACCCAAGATTTCCAAAATTGATATTTGCAAATAGAGGTCTAATTGAAAAATATTTTTGAATTGCCCTTAGAAAAGTTCCGTCTCCTCCTACTGAGACAACTAAGTCAGGATTTATTTCATCGTAAACTAATCCTTTTTGAAGTAATGAATCTTTAATGAAGTCAGCAACTTTTTTAACTCCATCTCCATCTCTTAATGAAATACAAAAACGCATTTAAATACCTTTTAAAACCTGCTTTTTTATTGTATCATATTTCAAAAGGAAGTAGAAAAAAATGGCAACTAATATTGAAATTGAAGCTAAGGTTTTAATTAACAAGGACGAATATAATCGCATCGTTAGAAAATTACAAAAAAATATCTTAAAAGATAAAGTTCAAGTTAACTATTACATTGATACAAAGGACTTCCAACTCAAAAAGGCTGGCATTGGCTTAAGAGTTAGAGCTTTAAACAATGAATATGTCATGACTTTAAAAGTTCCAATGAGTGAAGGTTTACTTGAAAAGAACACAACTTTAAAAGATGAAGAATTCATTGCTTTAAATATTAAAGGTATCATCCCTGAAAACGATACAACTGAATTCGTTAGAATGCTCGGTTTTGAACCTAATGATATGAGCGTTGTAGCCAAATTAAAAACTCACCGTCTTGAAACAAACTATGGCGAAGAAGGTTATGAGTTCTCAATCGATGAAAATGAATATAACGGTATCACCGATTATGAACTTGAAATGGCTGGCAACTCCTTACTAAAAGCCAGAACTCAACTTCAAAGAATTTGTAACGAAAACGGAATTGAGTACGAGGATAATCCAAGAAGCAAACAAACTCGTGCAATGGATTCCTTAACTGTTTCAAAAAAATAACTCGCGATATGCGAGTTTTTTTATTGAAACAATTGCTTATTAATTATTGTTTTTGCTGTTGTTGCTTTGCTAAAAATTCTTCAAAATCTTTCGCGTTTCTACAGTTTTCACAACCATCAAAATGTGGACAAGCTTTTGAAGCAATTCTCCTAGCAGCTGGTATAAAAGATCTAATTTCTTCAGCATTATAACCAACTTGAATTTTACTTGAATCAACAACTATCGGTCTTTTTAAAACACTTGGATTATGCTTAATAAACTCAATAAGTTCATTAACAGACATATCATCAATTTTAACATTTCCACTTTTAATAATATTACTTCTTGTTGAAATAATATCTTCAGTGCCATTTTCTGTTTTAGACAAAATATCTTTAAGTTCTTCTGGGTTTAAAACACTGGAGAAAATATTCTTTTCTTTATAAGGTATATGTTGTTCATCAAACCACTTTTTAACTTTTTTGCAACTTGAACAACTTGGTGAGGTATAGATTGTTATCATGTTTATAGTTTACTCTTTTTGAGTCATTATTGATAGTTTTTTAGGAAGAAAATGTCGAAATAATCATATTTTTAAGCTTTTTTGAAGAAAGTTCTTTTTTAAAGAATCAAACAAAGATTAAAATATATTTATGAATTTTCAGAGCAACAAGATTAATAAACTTAACATTAATGAAGCACTCAAATTACTAAAAAATCAATATGTATTAGTTTCATATAAAGATAACCAAAGATATGTTTTCCTTATTCAAGAAAACAAGGTATTAATAAAGACTGCAAACTTTAGTTTAGTATCATCAATCAATGATTTCGTTGATAATTTTAAAAACTTCAACTTTGGTTTAATCGAAAACCAAGACGAAGAAATTAATCTCGAAAAAGACTTGGACTACTACAAAAATATCCAAAAAAGACAATGATTTAGTTAAAATTTAACTTTTTTAGCGGCTTTAGCAAATTTAATCAAGAAAATAATATAATTGACTAAAGTTAATTCGCCATTAGCGGCTTTAATCATGTGTTTAAATAAACCTGGAGTCAAACTGCCTCCGCCAAAAGTGCATAAAGATCTAAAAGGCATCTCCATAAGAGAAGCGTAAACCATTCTATTTTTAACTATTTCATCTCTTTTAGAAATAATATTTGCAAAGTTTCTACCAACCCAAGTAGTTCTCATTTCAGAGAAATTCGAGTTCATTGAGAATTTCTCATTGCGCTTAAATGATTTTAATAAGGCATCATTATCAAAAAGTTTGGCAAATTCGTCAATATCTAAGAAACGAATATCACATTCAAAATATTTTTTAAGAACGACTTTGTCATACCCTAAAATATCATTTTCTTCATTCACTATGACTTCTTGATTGAAAATATGATCATGTGCATTTTTTGAAATATGGAAAATATATTTTCCATTTTGAATATTCCATTTTTTCAAATTGACGTCAAAATATTTTAAAGCTTCTTCATCAAGTTCAAACTCGACTTTAACGGTTTCATGTGCCTTTATTAAAACTTTCTTAAAATCGACAAGTTCATACTTCGCATTAAAAATTTTGTCATTTGGTTTTGTAATATAAATTTGAACAACTTCTTTTCCATCGATATCGCTATCATTTGTAACATTGCAACTTAATTTGATTTTGTATTGATTTTTCTTAGAAAACCCTGCAAAATCCACTTTAAATTCAGAATATAGGAAATTTGAATAACTTAAACCATAGCCAAAAGGATATAAAACTGGAACACCTTTTGTTTCATAATATCTATAGCCAACATAAATCGATTCTTTATATGTTGCATTTTTATTGCTTACTCCAAAATAAGCAAAAGATGGAACTGTATTTAATCTAAGAGGCATAGTTTCAGCAAGATGACCACATGGATTTGCTTTGCCATAAAGTAAGTCAACAATAGCTTCACCACATCCTTCACCACCAAGATATGCTTCAACAAGCCCTTTAACTTCATTGTTAAATGGAATTTCAACAGGCGCACCATTTTGCAAAACAACAACTATATTTTTGTTTACGTTATAAAGTTTATAGAAAAGATCGACTTGGTTAATGAACAAATCAAGATTACGACGGTCATAGCCTTCACTTTCTATTTCACTATTTGTTCCTAAAAACATGACAACCTTTTCACTTTTTTTAGCAAGTTCAATTGCTTCGGCTTCAAGGGATAAATCAATATCATCATTTAATGTATTGAACCCTTTTGCAAAAGAAACATTGCATTCTTTTTCTTCGACAACATCTAAAGGTGTTTTAAGCTTATATGGAGTAACCAAGCTACTACCTTTCCCATTGTAATGAGGAGTTAAAGCATATTCACCGATAAAAGCAACTTTTTCTCTCTTTTTTAATGGCAAAATATTGCCTTCATTCTTTAAAAGAACAATAGACTCTTTAGCGATATAGACTGCTTCTTCATGAGCTTTATCTAAATCAAACTCTTCTTCATCTTTTTTAAGATCTTGATATTTTTTAATAAAATCAAATGTACAATTTAAGCTTTCATCAACAATTTTTTTAAAATCATCTTTTTCTTTATATTCTTTTGCTAATGCTTTGTAATTTTCCTTTGTTGCAACAGGCATAATTTCATTAAGCCCAGCTCTTATAGCTTTTACAGGGTCATTTACTGCCCCCCAATCAGAAATAACAAGACCTTTATAATTCCATTCATCACGTAAAATATCTCTTAAAAGGAAAGAACTTTCGCAAGCATAATCTCCATTAACCTTATTATAACTTGCCATTATAGTGCCTGGATTTGCTTTTTTAATAGCAATTTCGAATCCTTTTAAATAGATTTCTCTCATAGTTCGCATATCAACTACAGAGTTAATGTTCATTCTAAAGTTTTCTTGGTTATTTAAAGCAAAATGTTTAATTGATGTCGCAACACCTTGATCTTCAACACCTTTTATATAACTTGCCGCTAGTTCTCCAGTTAAATATGGATCTTCGCTGATATATTCAAAATTTCTACCACAAAGTGGATTTCTTTTAATATTGATGGCAGGTCCAAGCAAGCAATGGATTCCACGACTTTTAGCTTCTTTGCCTAAAATAGTGCCAAGTTTATATAATAAATCACGGTCAAAACTAGCAGCCGTTAAACTAGACGTTGGAAAACAAATTGATTCTTTTCCTTCGGCAAATAATGAATCTTCTGGCAAGCATTCCCTTATTCCATATGGACCATCAGAAAAATGTACTTCGTTTATACCTAATTCTTGATGAGAAAAAAGATACCACGATTCTTTCCCACCCAATTCTTTAATTTTCTCTTCACTTGATAACTTAGAAATAATTTCATTGTTTTCCATACTTAAATGCCTCAACAATAGTCTTTAATTTAAATTGTAAAAGTGGAAATTCATTTAAAATAATGTCATACATATCAGTATAGGCAATTCCATCATTTACAAATATTAATTCTTTATATTTATTTATTTTATTAAAATCAATCTCAGGATATTTGTTTATGAGTTCTGGCTGCTTAAAAATCATTTTGATAATCATATCAATCATATAAAAACAAAAACAAGTCGCGTCAAAACTTTTCTCATCACGTATAAATTCTTCAACGTTCTTTTCGCCAAGATAACGGCTAGCTTTATTTATATAACGATACAAGCCAAAAATTAGTTCTTCTTGTTCACTCATAAAATTTCTTTCAAATTTTCGAATTTATCAAAATAATAATCAGGTTTTGCGTTTTTAATTTCTTCTTGATTGCCATATCCAAAAGAAAAAATAACACATTCCAACTTGGCGTTTTTTGCCGTTTCTAAATCAACAATACTATCACCAACATAAATTCCATTCTCACTTTTTAAATTAAGTTCCTTAAAAATTTTATTTAAAAGTGTTATATCAGGTTTTGGTGGAAAATTATTGTCTTGTCCTTGAATATAATCAAATTCAATCATACCTAACTTGTTTTTAATTAGTTTTTGTAGGATATCATTTGGTTTATTTGAATAGATTACTAACTTATAACCTTTTTCTTTTAAATAGGTTAATGTTTCTATTGCTCCATTAAATGGCTCACTAATATATTGGCACTTCTCATAATTTTTTAAATATAAATCAAATTCAGCATCGGTAAAACTATTTTTAGTAGCTAAAGTAAAAAGTCTTCTTGCTCCTCTTCCAATAAAAGACTTAACTTCTTCTTTGGAATAATAATAAGGTTTATTGATTTCTTTTAAAGTAAGATTAACAGCTTCGGTTAAACCAATTAAAGTGTCAATTAATGTTCCATCTAAATCAAAAACAACAAAGTTTTTCATAAATTTCAATAAATATCGTATCAAAAAGAATCTAATAATTAAATAATAAAATCATAAAAATAGTTATATTTTGTTTAAAATTTCAAGCACTCATAGATAAAATTTAAATAAACTATTTTATTCCATAGATTTTTAAACCAAAAAAATATTTAGTGACTAAAATTAAAAAGAAATCGTCACGACTTAAGACGATTTCTTGACTAACTTTTATTGTTAATGAGTTTTAATCAAAATCCTACTACCAAATTATTTATTCTCTTTTTTAGATTTCAATAAATCTTCATAAATAACTTTAATTTTACTTCCAATATTTTTCAGATCTCTTTCTTTAGCAACTTCAAATCCTTCACTTACTATCGAAGAATTGTCTGTTTCTAAAATTTTTGTAATTAGAGAAGAAAATTCTTCATTATTTTTGCCCATGTAACAATTTTTATTATTAACTAGCCAGCCATCATAAACTCCAATATTTCTAACTAAAAGTGGAGTTTTACTAGCTAAAGCCTCTAATACGACAATACCTTCGGTTTCTTCATAAGATGGGAAGAAAAATAATGAAGCGTATTGATATGCACCCTTAATAATATTACCTGAAATATAGCCTGGCATAATTACATTGCTAGGTCTTTTTCTAATACATTTAAGAATGTATGGTTGAACAAGAATTCTATTGAGGTGTCCAAACCGAATAAATTTTAATTCAGGGTGTTTTCTTGCCACTTCAAAAAAATCTTGAATTCCCTTTCTTCTAAATGGTAAGCCTACACCAATAACAACTTTTTCGCCATCTTTTATATTGAAATACTTTTTAAATTCATTTACTGCTTCTGGATTTTCTTTATATTCTTCAATATCTATACCATTAGATAGATCAACAACATTTTTATTATATCCATAGGATAGAATTAATTTTTTTGAATAAGGAGTTGGAGTAACGATTAGATCAGCTATGGAATACATTTTTTTAAGCTGACGATAAACATAAATCGCCATAACCTTCCATAATCTAAAAGAATTTCTAAAATCTTCCCTTGTAGAATGGCCATGAACAATTAAAGGAATTCCTTTTCTTTTACACTTTTTTGCAATAGAGAAAGAACTTAAATAATAAGTATTAATATGCGCGATATCAAAATCATCTTTAGGATTTAATGTATATTCTATACCATTTTCAGAACAAGCTTTCATCTGATGTCTTAAAGCTCTTCCAATACCACTGTATCTGATTGATTTTTCACTTCCAAAATATAACAAAACTTTCATGTCATTAATTATATCATACGAACTCCATATTTGTTTCAATTAGTATGTTTTATCAAAACTTTTTACATAACGAAAATCAAGATCTATAAAGATGTCGTACGCATTTTCTTTAAAAAGTATAAAAAGGCCACCACATTTCGTGGTGACCGAAAATTAATAATATTTTTTAAATACTTACAAACCTTAATAGTTTGTAAAATTTTGACTTTAAAAATTATATTATTAATCAGCAAAAGTAAGAAGTCTAATTGGAGCGTTATCGCCTTTTCTATTAGCAAGTTTATAAACTTTTAAATAACCACCATTTCTATTTTCAAATTTCTTACTTAAATCAGCAAATAATTTTGTTAAAGCTTCAGGTTTGTCTTCAACATGATAATTTCTTAAGATACTTGCTGCTTGTCTGCGTGAATGTAAATCGCCTTTTTTAGCAAGTGTTACTAAGTGATCAAATGTTTTTACAACATCTTTAACCATACTTCTTGTAACAGTTACTTTTTCAAAAAGTACTAATTCAGTAACAAGATTTCTAACTTGTGCTTTCTTTTTGCTTGAGGTATAAGGGGTCTTAAATCTAACGCCACCTTTACCATGTACATTTTTTCTACCGA
>CALVLC010000025.1 GCA_944336335.1 uncultured Bacilli bacterium
TAATTTTGATACAATTGATACAATTTTTTTGAAAATGAAAATAAAAAAAACACGATGGTTATCGTGTTATTTGATTGCTGGAGCATCCTAGCGGATTTGAACCACTGATCATTGAGTTGCAGTCAATTGCCTTACCAACTTGGCTAAGGATGCATGCTTGATTATATTATCAAAGTATCGGATTAATATCAAGAAATGTTTTTAAAAAATTCTCTTTACGTCACAAGATATCTATGATAATATAATAAACGCGCTGAGCAAAACGGGGCGTAGCGTAGCTTGGTATCGCGTCTGCTTTGGGAGCAGAAGGCCGCAGGTTCAAATCCTGTCGCCCCGACCAGAATTGAGATTAATGCGATAATTATCGCATTTTTTTATTTTTCTTAGTTTTTTAGGGTCTCCGATTTTGTACGGGGTATTTACGGGGTTTTTAAATAAGCCTCTTTTTAATGCCTTAAAATATTTGCTGATTAATCCGCAAAAAATCGCACGAAAAATTTAATATAAAGAACAATCCTCCTTTATTGACAACCCCGTAAATAATAGCATTTTTATGTAAAGAAAAAACCTCCTAAAATATTAATTGGTAGATAATAAGGTGTAAATGTCAGAATAGTTTTGTAGGAAAATACATATTTATGTTGACAATTACAATATAAAGCATCGCGTTAAAACATTAATAATGTTTTCAATACAAAAATTATAATAATTCATATTTAATGTTCAGCAATTAAAATAGCAATAATACATTACTATTATAATAAAAAAATGGCTTTCTGATGCTCCTTTTTTTCTTTATCTAGATAATTTAGTAGTGTTAAAATATAAACATGATTACGGTATTTAAAGAAAAAGGAAAAGAAGTAATAAAAACTGACTATGAAACAGCTGAACACATCGAAGTCGAACCAGGAAGTTGGATTCATATTTCTGAACCGGATGCTGATGTTATTAGTCAAATTTCAAAATTAACCTCAATATCGGAGGAACTTCTTTTGTGTGCACTCGATGATGAAGAAAGTGCCCGTATTGATACTGATGATGGAGATACTTTAATAGTTTTGGACACTCCACTTGTTGAAGATGAAGAAAATTCAATTTATACCACGGTCCCTTTTATTATCGGTTACAACCGTAGTTATTACGTTACAATTTGTAAATATAACGTTGAGTTAATTACTGAACTTTTTAAAAGAGTGAAAGTAGTTGAACCACATAAACATGTTCGTTTAACACTTTATCTTGTTTATCGACTTGCAACTTTATTCATTAACTATCTTAAAAAGATTAACGCTCATACCGAAGTACTTGAAAATAAACTTCGTAATTCAACAAAAAATAAAGAATTGCTTGAATTAATGGATACAAATAAGACCCTTGTTTATTTTTCAACAGCTTTAAATGCTGATAAGGGTGTTTTATCTCGTCTTTTAAGAAGTCAAACTTATAAAAAGTTTGAAAGTGACTTTGATTTAATGGAAGATACCGAAGTTGAAATGGATCAAGCTATTGAAATGTGTTCCATTTATCGTAACATTCTTTCTGGTATGATGGATGCTTTTGCTTCAGTTATAAATAATAATATGAATATTATTATGAAAACTTTAGCAGCGGTTACAATTGTTATTTCTTTACCAACACTTGTTGCTTCGATTTTTGGTATGAACGTCGCAAACATGCCACTTGTTGATATTCCTTATGGTTTTTGGATTATACTTGCGATTTGCGTGCTTTTTGCTGTAATTGGAACAGTTGTTTTAGTCCTTTTAGGTAACGGAAGACGTAATAAATAACTATTCTAAAATCAATTCTTTGATATTTTCATCACTTAATAATTCTTGCATCTCTTCTTTTGAGGAGATTTTTTTATTTTTGGTTAGAAAATAAAGTTTATTGATAATTTCATCATTTTCATTTTGACTTTTTTCATAATCTTTATCAGTAAAACCATTTAATTTTTCTTCAACAAGCGTTAAAAGATATCGACGAATTAAAGCTAAGATGGATTTTTCAATCCAATAAGAAGTTTTTCCTTTATAATCTTTTAATATATTAGAGATTTTTAAATATAAAACTAAAGCATCTTCAGGAGTGTGCCATAAATCTATAAAAATATAGTCATATGAAGAAAGATCTGCATTTTTTAAGTAACTCAGTGCCTCTTTATTAATTAAATTAATCTTATTTTTGTTTTCAAATTGAGGCAAAAGATTTTCTTTAAAAATAGAGATGATATTTTGATCAATTTCAACAATGTCAATTTCCTTAACTTCGTTTTTTAAAGAAGCAATATAAGGATAATAGCCAATTCCGAGTCCTAAAACTAAAACTTTACCTTTAACTTCGTTTAAACTTTCTTCCATTGTTTCAATTTCATGAGGAGTAATCGACATCCGAGTAACATCATTTTGTGAAAGTTCTAAATATCTAAAAGGTTTATCAAAATAAGCAAAATGGTTAATTTCACGATAATAATCGTCTCTTTTAGCGGTAATATCTTTATAAATAAAAGCAGAATAACTTGGTAAAGTTGCCATTCTTAAACTGAGATTTTTAAATTTAACTTCGTTGAATAATTTAATATTTTGATAATAAGGATTTTTAATATATTTTGTGGCATCAAGTTTTTTAAAATCATTTAAAGCATATTTTTTTGCAAGATTTCTAAAATCTTGATCATAAGGATCAATTTCTAATTTATCTAAAAATAGTTCATAGTAATTTGCAAAATGTTTAATCTCATAATCTTTTAAATTACGAGAATAGTTTTCCAAAAAATCATTATAAATATTGTTTATCAAGATATTTTCATCTCTTGTTTCGAGTAAGTTATTTAAATAATGTCTATCAAGCTTTAAATTCATATCATCACCAGCATTTTTATTGAAACTAGAAAAATTATATATAAAATTTTAAGTATATGAAAACATTACTTATTTATAAAAGCGAAACAGGATTTACAAAACAATATGCCGACATGATCAAGGCAAGAATTCCTGATTTAACAGTAGTTGAACTTAAAAATTTTAAAAAGAAAATGATCAAAGAAAATGAAATTATTTTTTATGGTGGACCATTAAGAAACAATGTCATTGTTGGGCTTAACAAGTTTTTAAAAACAAATAATCTTTTTGGCGGTAAAGACATATTTGTTTTTGCAACTGGAATTCAACCAATTGATGATGATAAAAAGGAAAACGTCATCAATGCAAATGGACTCGAATTTTATCATGTTAGACTTTACCTTTTACCAGGCGGTCTTGACGTTAATAAGATGAAAAAATGGAAACAAAAGATTTTCCGTTTTGCAATGAATAGAGCTATGAATAGTAATCAACTTCCAGAAGGGGTTGATAAAACACTTTTTGAAAGTCGTATCAATCAAAGATTAGATCTTGTTCAACCTAGTGCAATCGATCACATGATTGAAGTCTATAATGCAGTAAGAGGGAAAAGACTTAGTGGAAAAGATATTTAATTCAAATATGCATTGTGCAGGCTGTAAAGGCAACATTGAAGCTGCACTTAAAAAACTTGATGGCGTACTTGAAGTTAATGCTAATTTAGTAAATAACGTCGTAAAAGTCCGCTATAATGAGAAAAAAGTAACTGAGCAAGACATCATAAATACTTGTAAAAGTGTTGGATATAAACTCGAAGTTATTGATGAAGATGAACAGTATTCAAAAGAAAAAAGTTATAAATGGGACATTGTCAAACTAATAATTGGAGTCGTTTTACTTGTTCCACTGATGTTTTTTTCAATGAGTGACATGTATCCTAATTTAATCCTTGATGGATTAAAAGAACCAATATATCTTTTGCCAATTATTGAACTTGTTTTAACTTTAATTATTATTGGTGTTTTCTTTAATTATTATATAAGTGGATTTAAGAGTTTAATTAAACTTTCACCAAATATGGATAGTTTAATCTTTTTAGGTTCATTGTTTTCTTTAATTTATTCGGTTTATTTTATTATTAAATTAATTATTGCTCCAAATGATTATTATATTTATGAAGCAAGTGCTGATAAAATAATGTTCCATACGTATCTTGATAGTGCTGCAATGATTCTTGTAATTGTTTCTATTGGTAAACTTATTGAAAATCTATCAAAAAGAAAAGCTAGAAGTACTATCAATGAACTTTTAAAATTAAGACCAAAATATGCTAATTTGATAAAAGAAAATGAAATTGTTAAGGTCGAGACTAAATTTTTAAAAGCAGGTGACAAAATAATTATCAAAGAAGGCGAAACGATTCCTCTTGATGGAGTAATTGTTAATGGCACAACTAGTGTTGATGAATCATTATTAACTGGTGAATCTTTACCAATTTATAAAGAAGAAGGCGACAAAGTAATCGGTGGAAGTGTTAATAAAGATGGATCAATTACTGTTTTAATTGATAAAAGTAAAAAAGATAATGTTTTAAATAAGATTATCTCGCTTGTCATGGAAGCAAGTAACATGGACACTAAACTTACTAGAAAAGTAGATAAAGTAGCCCGTATTTTTGTTCCTGTTGTTTTAGCAATTAGTGTTGTTGTTTTCTGCATATGGCTCGCCATTGATTATGGAGCTAATGGTGGGAACGCGGTTTTAGGAACTCACTTTACTTCAGCATTTGACGAAGCATTCAGCTTTGCAATAAGTGTTATGGTTGTATCTTGTCCATGTGCTTTAGGTCTTGCTACTCCAATTTCTCTTCTTGTCGGTTCAAGTATATTTGCTAAAAACGGAATTCTTGTAAATAAGAGTGAAGCAATCGAAAATATGAAGGAAATTGATTGCTTGGTTTTAGATAAAACAAATACAATCACAAATGGTAAATTAACAGTCAATGATAATGTAATTTTTATCAAAAACCCTGCAAAACTCAATCGAATTTATACAATTGAAAAATATTCTACCCATCCTTTAAGTGAAGGAATTGCAACTTTACTTGAAAAAGATTCATCTTTAGATAAGGATTTTACAATGATTAGTAATGTTCCAGGAAAAGGCGTAAAAGGGATTTATAAAGATGAAACAATCTATATTGGAAATGACTCTTTAGTAAATGAATTTTATAATGGCGGGAAAGTTGATTTACTTGATGAAAAACTTAGTGAATATAAAAAGATGGGGACTTTACCAATTATCGCTTTTACTGAAAACGAAATTTATGCATTGTTCTCTTTAAAAGATGAACTTAAAAAAGATGCAAAAGAATTTATTAAAGAAGTTAAAAAGATCTTTAAAAAAGTTGTCTTATTAACAGGAGACAATGAAATCATTGCACACAATATTGCAGAAGAAGTTGGCATTGAAGAAGTTATTGCTAATGTTAAACCTGATGGAAAAGGCGAAGTCATTAAAAAACTTAAAGAAGAAAACTATCATGTGATGATGGTTGGTGATGGAGTTAACGATTCAATCGCTTTAACACTTGCTGATGTTGGAGTTGGCATAGCAAAAGGGAGTGATGTTGCTTTAGCTAGTAGTGATTTTATTTTAATGAATGATGATTTACTTGATATTTTAGATATTATCAAGATTTCTAAAAAGATAAGAACTAATATTAGCTTTAATTTACTTTGGGCTTTCCTTTATAACGTAGTTTTTATTCCAGTTGCGGCCGGAGCCTTTGCAACTTTACATTTCATACTTTCACCAATGTATGCTTCAATGCTTATGGCATTAAGTAGTGTTACTGTTTGTATCAACGCTTTGACTTTGTTCTTATATAAAAGAAAAAATAAGAAGGAAAATTGAAATCTGCTTGATTTAAATTGAATAACCAAATAACTAAGATTGATCTTTTTTGATAATTAAAAATAACTTTGTTCCTTACGCAAGAGGCTTAAATTATTCGGCAGTTAATTTATTTAAACAATCAATAAATAATTCTTTTGAGTATAGAGAAAGATTTTCATTATTAATTGTAAATTTTTCAGCATCTCTTTTTACTTGTGAAAAATCAATTTGGTTGAACTTGTTAAAAAGCATATTTTTTAGAGTTTCGATATTTAATAAATCATTTTCTTTCAATATTGAAGAAGCAACCAATTTATTTTTTAAATAAGTCATGTTTGGTTTTACATTCATATTTATAAAAAAGATAAAATCATAATAATCCCTTCCTTTTACGTTGTTTTTATAATTTCTACATAAAATTGCATGTAGTTTTCCAGCAAAAAGACTCTCTAGATTAAGTGTATTAACTGATGCTAGTTCAGGATAAGTAATCCGTTTATTTTCAATGTTAAATCCAAGAGCAGGTGTGCAATCAACTTCAAACTTTACTTTTAAAATTTCATCTTTGTGGACGGCAGACATTACATTGCTATTGAGTTTTGCGTTTAAGAAAGCTTTGTAAGTGTTTAATTTAGCAAAGGCACTTTCAATTGGAGTATCAACTTTTTTAATTTTTGTATCAATTTTAATTTCAAGTCCATAAGAATTTGCAACATTTATTATAGATTTTATATATGGCTCTAAGGAAAAAGAGAGATCCACCGAATTTAATGTAAAATCCAGGTCTTCCGAATATCGATTCAATCCATAAAATATTCTTAATGCGGTTCCACCATAAAAAGATGCTTTTGAAAAAAAGTTTGCTCTACTAAGTCCGATTAAAATAACATTTTGTAAAATTTCTCTTAAAACTAATTTAGATTCGCTGGTATTTTTAGGATGATGCAATTTAAGCATATCTTCTATAATGTTTGACATATTTTAGAATGCCTCCTTTAATAAATACTTTAAAAAGATATTTAATGTATTTGAATGATAAAATGGTACAATTTCTTTTATAAAAGAAATATCTAATGAGCGAAATTCTTCTTCGCTAATTCTTAAATCATCAAAAAGTAAATATTTTAAATTTTTAAAGGTCCTTATTGGATACTTAACATAGAGAATATCGCATAAGGCCTTTTCTTTACTGGCTATTTTATAACTAAGACCATTTTGATTTTGCATGATAATTACGCCTTGTGAGAAAACATTGTTAGGAATATTTAGATATTCAAAACTTGCATCTTTAATTCGATAAGTTTTGTTGTTTTTCTTTCCGTATACTGCAGAAGTTACAGTTGAAACATATTCAGGAATTAATCCATAGTAGCTTAAAGCATATTCAAAAGATATATATGATGGACTATAACAAACATTTGCGATTAGCTCTAAATCATGAAAAAGATCATCGGTATATAAACCTCTTTTGATTCTCGTTAGTTTTCCATTTTTACAATCTAAACTTATTTTCTGATTAATGTTCAAATAGTCTTTATATTTTATTTTTAGAGCTTGCAAGTCGTAAATCATTGTTTGTTTTACCTGGTTAATATTAATATATAATATTATTTATGGCAAATAAACACTTTTTCATTTCAATTAAACGTATTTAACGCAAGATAATCTGATTAGACTGGTGATTAAGTGAATATTAGGCAAACATTATGGATTATCTTTTTTGCATGAAACCTATATTTATCTTATAATTTAGTGCATGGCCGAAGAAAAAATTAAAAGTATTTGTTTAAATAAGAAAGCACATTTTAATTACTTTCTGTCTGATTATTTAGAAGCTGGACTTGAACTTAAAGGCACAGAGATTAAATCAATTAGAGCACATAATGTGTCACTAAATGATTCTTATGTTGTTTTTAAAAATCATGAAGCTTTTATTTTAAACATGAACATTTCTGAATACGAAAAAGGAAATATTTTTAATCATGATCCTTTAAGAAATAGAAAATTATTAATGAACAAGCGTGAAATCTTAAAATATGAACAAAAAGTTATAAAAGAAGGTTACACGGTTGTTCCAACTAAACTTTATTTAAAAAATGGCAAAGCAAAAGTTGAAATTGCTCTTGCTAAAGGTAAAAAAATCTTTGATAAACGTGAAACAATAAAAGAACGTGATGATAAAAGAAACATGGCAAAAGCTTTAAAGAGGAATTGATTTCAATGAGAAAGATGTCGTTACTATATAAAATCAGCTATAGTGCACTCTTTATTGCTTTGGGTATTATTTTATCTCGCTTTATTAGTGTTCCGGCTTTATTTGGTTTACCTTTTTTAAAAGTATCTTTAGCAAATAGTGTTGTAATGTTTTCTAGTTTTTATCTAGGACCATTTTTTGGTTTTTTAGTCGGCACACTTGTTGATACTTTAGGTGCAGTTTTATTTCCAACAGGGCCATATAATCCTTTATTTACGATAGCGGCTAGTTTAACTGGATTAATGCCTTATTTATGTTATGTGTTTTTAAGAAAAACACATATTGAAGATAAATTTCCGATTGTTTCAACTATTTTAATAGTTTTACTTAATGTTTTACTCTGGGTTTTCTTTATTTTTAATGACCAAATTTATAGTGAAAGTGGAAGGACAAGTTATGAACTTTATCCTTGGCTTAAAATTACAATTAGTATTGTTAGTTTAGTTCTTTCGGTTGTTTTCTTTGTTGCTTTATATTTATTGAACAAGAAATATAAAGAAAAAAGATTTTCTCGCCATTATAAAATCAATCTTATTGCATCAAGTGTTTTTATAACTTACTTTATATTTAAAATTCCTGTTGGAAGTGCTGTTCAAGCCTTTATCTTAGAATGGGAATTTTTAATTATTTTAACTGTAAGAATGTTAACTGGATTTGTTACAAGTTTTGTACATATCTTCTTAATTTCAATTGCACTAGATGTTTCTTTAAATTTTAATGTTGAAGGCGCACTTTTAAATAAAGATAATTTTTTTAAACGTATTAAAGAAAAATTAGAAGTTAAAAAGGTAGAATAAATATGGAAGAAGAAAACAAAAATATTAATGAAGAAAATAAGGAAGAAGAGGTAGAAGAACTTCCTTTAGAAAGCGAAGATGAATCGGTAAAAGATTCCTTAAAGAAGATTGAAAAACCATCAATTGGTATTTTAATTTTCTTTATTATTTTATTTGTTTTGATTATTGCAGTTTTAATAACTTTACTTGTTTTATAGAAAAAGTTGAGATTTGCAAGGTTTTTTACTTATTTAGATACATTCTTGTTTAATAAAAAAGTGGATTAAATTATAATTAAAAAGATGAAAAAAATTAATGTAAAAGAAAACATTGGTCTTATTGTTGGCTTATCAATTGGCATGGTTGCTATCATTGCTTCGATTGCTACTTATTGTGGTATTTATTTTTCTACACCAAATTATTTGCTTATTAAAAATAATGAAGTTGTAATTGATCTTGATACTTATGACGAGGACGGAAACTTAAATAAAGATAAATATTACACTCTTAGCGATACTGATTTAATTCATACTGAGTTAGATACTACTGATGAAACATTAAAAGAAATTTATTTTGAAACAGATGATTTCTTTAAAGCTAATTTTGGCTATAAAACTTTTGAGTTAAATCTTTATTTTGATGTAATTGCTTTAGAAACAAACCTTGAAGAGCCACTATATGTTGATGGAGATGGGATTGAATTTTACTATCTAACTAAAAATGAAGAGAAAGTGGTGATTCAAAATAAAACTTTTAACACATATCCAACAACTGAGTGTGACTTTACTTATACATTTAATCTCAATGATGATATTTCTCGAATTGGCTTTAGAGTTGATACAGTAGTTTGTGATGAAGAGGGTAAAACTCTTAGCGCTATAACAATTGATGATGATACATTTTATTTTAGTGTTTTAGGTGTTTAATATGACTATTTTAGAAAGATTTAAAAAATATATTGCTTTTGATACAGTAAGTGATGAAAATTCTTTAACTTATCCATCAACAAGTACTCAAATTGAGTTTGGGAAAATGCTTGTTAAAGATTTAAAAGATTTAGGTGTTGAAGAAGCTTATCAAGACGAAAATCACGTTGTTTATGCTTTTATTGATAACAAAAAAAGCAAAACAATCGGATTAATTGCTCATATGGATACAGCTCCAACAATTGCTGGAGGTATTAAAAATCCACGTTTAATTGAAAAATATGATGGTAGTGATATCAAATTAAACGTTACATACATCATGAAAGTTGAAGATTTTCCAGTTTTAAAAACAGTTATTGGTGATGACTTACTTGTAACTGATGGTGAACATCTTTTAGGTGGCGATGATAAAGCCGGAGTTGCTATTATTTTTGAATTTTTAACATATTATTTATCGCATAAAAGTGAGTTTAATTATAATCTTGCCATTTCTTTTACAGCAGATGAAGAAATTGGAAGAGGAGCTTCAAAATTTGATGTCAAAAAAATGAAAGCTGATTTAGCTTATACATTAGATGGTGAATCAATCTACGAAGCTAACTTTGAAAATTTCAATGCAGCTAGTGCAAAAGTTACTATCGAAGGAGTTGGAGTCCATCCAGGTAATGCTAAAGGAATTATGATTAATTCCGTTTTACTTGGTACTGAATTTAATAATCTTTTACCAAAAGATATGATTCCGTCAAAAACAGAAGATCACGAAGGGTTTATTCATCTTGATGAATTTCATGGTGATGTTGAAAAAACAACCTTATCATATATTTTAAGAGACCATGATAAAAATCTTTTAGAAGAAAAAAAAGAAATGCTAAGGTCAGCTAAAAATAAGATTTTAGCAAAATATCCTAAAGCAAAAATCAATTTAGAAATTAAAGATGAATATCGCAATATGAGAGATTATTTCATTAATCACATGGATGCAATTAACTTAATTAACAAAGCTTATATTAATTTACGTTTACCTATTAACTATACGCCAATTAGAGGCGGAACTGATGGAGCAACCATTACTTATATGGGTCTTCCTTGTCCAAATTTAGGAACAGGAGATTTTAATCCTCATGGTCGATTTGAGTTTGTAAGTGTAACTCAAATGACAAAAATGGTTGAGATATTAAAAGAATTATTTAAATAAAAACGTCTTCAAACGAAGACATTTTTAATAGAAATACTTGAGTTTTGCAGGTTTATTTATTTAAATACAAGTAATTTATAATAGATTTTCTAGTAATAATTCCGATGAAATTAAGTTGGTCATCAATTACTGGAACGAAGTTTTGATTAACTGCATTTGAGATTAAATCGCTCATTTCAACATCAACTTTGATTGGTAAATAATCTTTATATCTTTTAACTTCAAGAATGTTGTGTTCATCTAATTCGTTTAAATTACAAAATGGATGATTTTTTAAATAGAAGAGTAAATCACCTTCACTGATTGTTCCAACAAGTTTTCCATCTTTTGTTAAAAGTGGAATTGTAGAAAATCTATGAAAATCCATAACTTCAATTGCTTGACGAACAGTCATAGTGTCATCAATAAATTTAACCTGTGATTTTGGTGTTAAGAAAAATAATACATTCATGCAAATATTATCGTTTAAAACATAAAAAAAGACAATAAGAATGACTTATTAAGCAGGTATAAGGAAAGAGCAGATTTTTCTATTAAAGTCCAAAAAAATAGAAAAGTAGTTCTTTAGAACTAAAGTTATTATTTAAAGTGTTTTATGTTAGTTTTTGTAGTACAATAACACTCACGGGAGAAAAGGTTTATGGAACACATTAATTGGGACGAATATTTTATGGGAATTGCTTTACTTAGTGCAAAAAGAAGTAAAGATCCTAATACACAAGTTGGAGCATGTATTGTTGATGAGGACAATAAAGTTGTTTCTATCGGATATAATGGAATGCCTAGAAAAGTAGATGAAAGTCAACTTAGTTGGAATAAAGGTGAAGGACTTGATTCAAAATACCTTTATGTTTGTCATGCTGAATTTAATGCAATTTTAAATATTCGTAACGGTTCAAGTTTAAAAAACTGCACAATTTATGTTACTTTATTCCCTTGTAATGAATGCGCTAAAGCAATTGTTCAAACAGGAATTAAAAAGTTAGTTTATTTAAGTGATAAATATTGTGGAACAATTGAAAATTTAGCTAGTAAAAAACTTTTAGATTTAGCTGGTGTTGAATACGTCAAATATAACGGAAGATATACAGATATTGAACTTAAGTGATGAGTAAAGCTTTAGAAGTAAGAAATTTAAATTTTAGTTATGATAGTCAAGAAGGTGTTCAAACAATAAAGAACATCTCTTTTTCAGTTGAAAAAGGTGAATATGTTGCCTTGATTGGACATAATGGAAGTGGGAAATCCACCTTGGCTAAACTTTTAGCATATCTTTTAGAGCCTCAAAGCGGTGAAATTTTTGTTAATGATATAAAAGTTTGTGAAAAAAATATAAGAACACTCCGTGAAACAATTGGAGTTGTTTTTCAAAATCCAGATAACCAATTTATTGGTTCAACCGTTGAAGGAGATATTGCTTTTGGTCTAGAAAATAGAGCAATTAAACGCGATAAAATGATTGAACTTGTTAAAAAATACTCAAAACTTGTTGGTATGGATAAATTTTTAAACAAATCTCCTGAAGAATTGAGTGGTGGTCAAAAACAACGTGTTGCAATTGCTGGAATTTTAGCGCTTGGACTTAAAATTATTATTTTTGATGAAGCAACATCAATGCTCGATCCAGAAGGTGTTGAAGATATTAAACATTTAGTTCATGAAATGAAAAAAGAAAATCCTGCACTTACTTTTATTTCTATTACTCATGATATAGAAGAAGCTTATTTGTCTGATCGAGTTATTATTTTAAATGGTGGCGAAATTATGCTTGAAGGCAAACCAGAAGATGTTTTTGCTGATGAAAACAAAATTACATCTATTGGTTTAGATATACCTTTTGTTTTAAAAATTAAAAATAGATTAAGTGAAAGTGGAATGGCAATTCCAAAAGAAATTAAAACGATTGAGGAGTTGAGTGATTTTATATGTGGCAAATAAAAACAAATAAACTTTCATTCGTCTATGATAAAAAAGATCCAAATCATTATGACGCTTTAACTGATGTTAACCTTGAAATCGAAAAAGGTGATTTTGTTTGCATTGTTGGAAAAACTGGTAGTGGAAAATCAACTATAGTTCAAACTTTTAATGCTTTAATTTTGCCAACTTTAGGCTATACTCAAGTCGAAACTTTTTATATAACAGCTGATAAGAAACTTAAAAAAGAGTTGCTTAAAAATGAAAGCGAAGAAATAAAAAAGACGAATAAACATGTTGCTAACTTACGTAAAAAAGTTGGTATGGTTTTCCAATTCCCAGAATATCAATTATTCGCTGAAACTATTTTAAAAGATGTTATGTTTGGCCCTAAAAACTTTGGTATGAAAGAAGATGAGGCTAAAAAAGTTGCAATTGAGAGTTTAAAAGATGTTGGAATTCCTGAAAGTTATTTTGAAAGATCCCCATTTGAATTAAGTGGAGGTGAAAAAAGAAGAGTTGCTATTGCTGGAATAATTGCAAGTAATCCTGATATTTTAGTTTTAGATGAGCCAACAGCTGGCTTAGATCCAAACGGAAAAAAAGAAATCATGGCTTTAGTAAAGAAGTTTCATGATAGCGGCAAAACAATCATTATCGTAACTCATGATATGGATTTAGTTTTGAATTTTGCAAAAACTGTTATAGTTTTAAACGATGCAAAATTAGTTGAGGTTACAACCCCACAAAAATTATTTAATTCTGAGAATTTAGATAAATATTCTTTAGAAATTCCTACACTCTATAAATTCATAAATTTACTAAAAAACAAGGGTTTTGCAGGGAATTTGGAAAATATATATAACTTTGATGAGCTTTTAGAAAGAATAAAAGAGGTGAAACATGTCTAACGTTTTTGGAAAATATACACCATATAATACGATTATTCATCGTCTAGATCCTCGCATTAAATTCTTTGCACTTATTGCTCTTATGGTAATGTGTTTTTTACCATACGGAAATTATGCTAATCGTTTTATTATTCTTGGGATATTAGCTCTAATCATCGTAGTAATAATGATTGCTGGAAAAATTTCGCCTTTATCGATTTTTTCTAGTCTTAAATCACTGTGGGTGATGATGATTTTTCTTTTAATTATTTTTGTTTTTGTGCAGCAAGGTGTCGATACTTCATCTCTTCATCCAATGATTGTTTTTTCAAATGGATACACTATTTATTGGGAAGGATTATTTCAAACTTTACATGTATTTTTTAGATTAATTTTAATGCTTTGTTTAACATTAATTTTAACTTCGACAACAACACCAATGGATATAACTTATGCTTTAGATTGGTATTTATATCCTTTAAAATTAGTCAAATTTCCTACTCAAATTATCACAATGATTATCTCTTTAGCTTTAAGATTTATTCCAACTTTACTTGATGAATCTCAAAAAATTATGAAAGCTCAAAAGAGTAGAGGAGTCGATTATAATCGTGGATTTTTAGCTACAAAAATTAAATCCATTACAACTTTAATTGTTCCTTTACTTGTGAGTTGTTTTTCGCGAAGTGTTGAACTTTCTTTAGCAATGGATGCTAGAGGTTATGATCCATATGGTAAAAGAACTTCTTATAAAATCTTAAAATTCCACACAAGAGATACAGTTTCTTTGATTATTACTTTGTTAATTATGGCTTTATTTATCACACTTTGTGCTTTATGTGTCTATTATCCAGGTTTCGACAATTTCTTAAAACTATTCTTTGGAGTTGATGCTTTTTAATGAAATATAAAATTGTTTTTAGTTATGATGGAAGTGCTTTTTTAGGTTATGCTAAGCAACCAAATTTAAAAACAATTCAAGGCGAACTTGAAAAGAATTTATCTTTAATTTTAAATGAAACAATTATTTTAAGTGCAAGCGGAAGAACTGATAAAGGAGTGCATGCTTTAAATCAAGTTGCTTCTTTTAATGTTTCAAAAGTTATTTTAAATAAAGATAAATTTCTTCATTCAATAAACAAATTATTAAATGAAGAAATTTATGTTAAAAAATTAGTTAAAGTAAGTGAAAGCTTTGATGCAAGATTTTCAGCAAAAAAGAAAGAATACCGTTATTACATTAATTTAGGTGAATTTAATCCTTTACTTAGAAAATACGAATTGTTCATTAACAATAAAGATTTTGATGTTAATAGATTTATAGATGGTTCAAAAATATTTATTGGAGAACATAATTTCATTAATTTTTGTTCAAAAGATGAAGATAAAGATGGTTTTATCCGCACAATTTATGACATCAAAGTTATCAAGAAAAAGAAAAGATTAGAAATTTCTTTAATCGCCAATGGCTTTATGCGTTATGAAGTTAGAAAAATAATTGGAACATTAATTTATTATGCTCAAAATAAAATAAGCATTGAAAAAATTAACGATTATTTATCAAAAACTGAAAAAAGGGACATTGTCCCTTTTACAGCTAGTCCATTTGGTTTATATCTATATAAAGTTTACTATTAATTAGTTTCGATAATTTTGGCCTTATTTGGATATTTTGAATCTTTAGTGATAATTAAATTATTAACTTTTTTAACCTTAATTTTACCCTTATAAGGATTTTTGATTGATTCAATTGATGAAGTGATTGTTGCTTTTACGTCACTATATTCAAAAGCAAGATCACATCCTTCCATTGTGCAATTTATAAGCTTTAAATTTTTACAATAACAAAATGGTTGAGTTCCAGTGATTGTGCAATTTATAAAAGTTAAGTTTTTAGAATACCATGCAAGATATTCTCCTTTAATAACTGAGTTTTTTATCGTTACATTTTTAGCGTGCCAGAAACAATCTTTGGTATCTAATTTACTGTTTTCGATAGTTACATTTTTTGTGTATTGAAAAGAATATTTGCCACCAAATTCAAGATTAATAAGTTGAATGTTTTTTGATTCAAGAAAAGCGTATTCACTTACTAGTTTTATATTTTTACCGAAGATTTGTGAGCTTTTCCAACCAAATTCAGGTGAATTAATTGTTAAATCATTGAGTTCAATGTTGCTGCATTCTCTTAAAGCTTTGATTCCATTTAAGGTAGAAGAATTGATTTTGATATTATTTGAATACCATAAAGCTGCACGTGAATTTTCAGTAAAAGTTGAATAGTTTATTGTGAGATTTATATCGTGCCACATTGGATAGCGTAAATCAAAAAAGCAATCATCAACGATGATATTTTTGCTTTCTTTTAAAGCTGATTCACCATCTTCTTTACCTTTAAAAGTACATGAAAATAGATGGATATTTTCAGAAGCATATAAATCTCTTTCATTAGGAAAATTCTTGTCTTTAATCTCAATCATTAATTCAAACCCTCTTTTAGTTTACTTATTATAATTAAAAAATTAATTCTTAGCAATTTAATTGATATGTTGTCAGTTAAATTTTTAAGTTAAGAAATTTCGACAGAAATAGTCTTAATTTAACTTCAATAAACACTTAAAATGCTTTAATACTACTTAATAAAGTAGTAAAATTTTTGAGTTAAAGGAGATTTTATTATGGGAAGACACTTCGAGGTTAGAGCTGCGTCAATGGCAGCTACTGCAAAGAAAAAAAGCGCAATTTACATGAGAGCATCCAAAGAAATTTATATGGCTGCTAAAAAAGGTGTTCCTGATCCTAATTCTAATCTTGCTTTAAGAGCTGCAATTGATAAATACAGAAAACAATGTCCAAAAGATGTTATTGATAGAGCTATTAAAAAGGCTCAAGGTGGCGAAGCTACAAACTATATCGAAGGTAGATATGAAGCTTACGGACCAGCTGGATCTTACTTAATTATTGATACATTAAGTGATAACTCAAATAGAGCACTTGTTAATGTTAGAACAATTATTACAAGAAAAGGTGGTCACTTAGGTGATGTTTCCTATAACTTTGAACAAGTTGGTGTATTAGATTTCAAATTTGAAGGTAGTGAAGAATCACTTGAAGAAATGTTAATTTTAGGTGATGTTGACGTTAAAGAAATTACTCTTGAAGAAGGCATTGCTGAAGTTATCGTTGATCCAAGTTCATTCGATAAAGCAAAAGCAGTTTTGCAAGAAAACGGAGTTAACGATTACGAATTTGCCGAAGTTACAATGAGAGCAAACGACAATATTACTCTTGAAGGCGAAGATTTAACTAAATTTAAAGAATTACTTGATATGTTAGACGACTGTGAAGATGTTCAAAACGTCTACCATAATGTTGAATTATAATATAGTTAATTAATGGAGGTCTTTTTATGGCAGAAAAAGAATTAGAAAAAGCCACTCCCAGAAAAAAGGTCTATCATTTGAAAAAAGTTGATGGTGAGTGGCAAGTTATTTTAAGAGAAGGCGAGAAAGTCATTAAGAAGTTCAAAACCAAGGAAGAAGCAATGGCTTATAGTGAAGCACTTGCTGAAAGACAAGGTGGAACTTTACTTGTTCATGCTTCAAAAGGTAAGAACAAGGGAAAATTCATGAAATAATTCTTTTATAGAATTATCTTCTCTTGACGGTATTTATTTATCTATTTTTAGTTTACTCTAAAAAGGAGAAATTATGCTAATTGATACAATTAAAAAAGAGAATTTATTAGCTTTAAAAAATCATGATGATGTTTTAAGAGCAGTTTATAGTATTTTAATTTCAAAATATAATCTTGAAGGATATGAAGCTAAAGCTAACGGAAAAGAAATTGGCGATCCTGAAATGATTAGAATTATTCAAAAAACTTTAAAGGAACTTGATGAAGAAAAGATTTCTTATGAAAAAGGAAATCGTGCAGATAAAGTTGCTGATATTGAAAAACAAATTAATGCTATTTCATCTTATCTTCCAAAAATGATGAGTGAAGAAGAAATTAAAACAGTAATTTTATCTTTAGAAGACAAGTCAATTCCTGCTGTAATGAAACATTTTAAAGCAAATTTTGCTGGTAAATGTGATATGGGCCTTGTCAGCAGGGTACTAAAGAGTTTATAATTTTAAAGCCTTTGAATTTAAGGCTTTAAAAAACGGGAGTTTGGTTCAATGGTAGAACAGCGGTCTCCAAAACCGTTGATATGGGTTCGATTCCTTTAACTCCCGCCAAAAAATACGCTAAATAAGGGATTTTCCTTGATTATAGATCTTATTAAACTTGTCCGACCTTACGGACATTTTTATTAGCAAATGAATTACACGGATAAAAATAAAAAATACAAATTATATTGTGATTGACCTCATATAATTTTTAAAAGTCCGTAAAACCTCGCTAATTGCTGGAATTCAGCCCCTTGTTAAATTTTGTTTCTAAACATATTTGCATGATCTTTATTTTCAAAATTAACTGTGTAAGTTTAAAGTTTATGAAAAATACTATTTAATTTAAAGAACTTAATTCTTAGACTTTAGAAATTCATAAAATCGTGGTAAGGCAAACTCAAGTCGACCATAATTAGGCGATATCAAGAGTCCTTTTTTGATTAAACGATCTCTATAAACACTAAAAGATTTTTCAGTTAATTCGCTTTTTATTCTTAAATCAATATTCTTTTCGGAGTTGTTTGAGTCAAAAGCAAACAAGATGTCTTGCTCTTTGACTGATAATTGGCTAAACACTTTATCATAAACGTAATCCTTTAAATAATTATCAAATTCATTTAAAGTTTCTTTTTTTAATGTTTTCTCATTCTTAGAGTAGAGTAAATAACCAAGGACTTGGTAAGCGTAAGCATAACCTTTTGTTAATTTTGCAAATTTGTAAGCTGTTTTTTCGTCAATATTAAGATATTTTTCATAATTTAGTGCGATAGAAGACAAAGCTAAAGGAGATAAGCTGATTTTTGGACAACGATAAAAGAAAGTAAGTGATTTGTTATCTTGTAACTTAGAAACGTTTTGATATAAACCTGTCATAAGTAATTTTAAATCATATCCATCGGTTAAAAGAGAACTATAAAATTCAGTGAAAGTTTGCATTTCTTTGCTATTATTTATTTCGTCAATGCAGAGAAAAAACTTGCTTATTTTTCTTTTTTAATATGTCAAGCATCGTTCTGATTAAAGAATATATGTTCGCTATATCCTTGTTGCCTTTAATGGAAAAAGTTAAGCCATGAAATGAAAAGATAAATTCTTTTTCTAAAAAGTCCATTTTAATTTAGCTTTCTTGTAAATTTGGTTAGCAATGTTTTCGAATATATGGTCTTTTGGATTGCCGTTAATTACAATCCAGTTTTCAGTTGATTCAAAATAATTTTTAAAGCTGGACATTAAAACAGTTTTGCCGCTTCTTCGCATCCCAATTATTATGTAAGCAGTAGTTGGTGATGGAATGCTTTCAAAGTCGGTAATAATTTGATTCTGTTCTTTAATCCTTTCGATGTAGTTTGTTGGTTTTCTTCCAAAAATAATAGAAAATGGATTGCTCATAGTCTTTTTTCTCCTTAAGAATATTTTAGAGGTTGTTAGATGTTGTTAGATTTCAATTCAAAATTTAGTTAATAAAAATGAACATAATTTATTACTAAAAAAATACTAGAAGAGTTGGAATAACTGGATTTTTCAAACTAATTCTTATTATTAAAATAATCTTAATGAATAGTATTAAAATGAACAAAAACTCTGCAAAAGAAAATTATTTTTGTTCTTTTAGTTTGTTAGAACATAAAATTTGAATGAAAAAATTTTTAAAAAATGAATATGTAACATTAGGTAACATTGAGTAACATTTGGTAACATTGAGAATTCTAAGTAAATATTTGCTAAAATACCAAAAGGAGTTTTTAATGCTGATGGCACCGGTACTTACTGAAAATTATGTTTCGAAAAAAGAATTATAACATTATAATAGTGAAAAAATAGTGAAAAAATAGTGAAATTATTATATAATAATAAAGGGTATATAAAAATGATTAAAACATCTTTAAATAATGAAATTTTAAATGATTTATTAAGTGTTGAGGAAGCTAAAAACGCACTTAATCTTGTGAATATTCCGGTTAATTTGTCAAACCAATTTAGCAAAAACACTAAGAAAAAAGCTTCTTACGCTTCAAATAAAATCGAAGGTAATCCTTTGACATATGAGCAAGCTGAAGAAGCATTGTCTTCGACTAATAGGCACTTTTTAAAACCTGAACAGGAAATAAGGAATTATTATTTAGCATTAGAATTTCTTGAGAATAAATTAAAAATAAAAGCACCAATCTCATTACAATTAATCTTGGATGTTCAAAAAATTATTTGTAATGGAGAATCTGAAGATAAGATTGGTTTAAGAGACAAAATGCCTCCTGGATTTCTTTTTGCGGTGCGGAATGATGATGGGAGTCCAGCTTATATTCCTCCAGAATATAATGAGGTTCCTAATTTATTAAGTGAGCTTATTGATTATTTAAATAGTTCTAATGATCATCCATTAATTAAAGCAGCAGTTATCCATTATGAAATTGTTACAATCCATCCATTTGAAGATGGAAATGGAAGAACTGCTAGAATTATTTCGAGTTATTATCTGTCTTTGAATGGATACGGTTTCAAAAATATAGGATCATTAGAAGAATATATTTCTTATGATATTGAGGAGTATTATTCCTCTCTTCAAATGAATTTACCTATTTTATATTATGATGGCAGAAATAACCCTCCACATCCTGAAATACGGTTATCATATTTTTTGAAAATTCTTAAAATTTATTCGGCTAAAGTTTTAGCAATTGCTTTAAGTGAAACCAAAGAAAACGAAAATCAAAGATTATCACATCTTTCAAAAAAAGCACAAGTTTTTTTGAAATATTTAAAGAAAAATAAAATTGAAAAATTTGCACCAATTGATTTAGCAAATAAATTAAAAGTAACGAATAGAACAATTATTAATTGGGCGGCAGAGCTTTCTTTAAATGGATATTTGAAGCCAGTATTAGTGAACAAAAGAATAAGATATTATGAAGTTTTGCTTTAATACAACTCACTTAAAGTAATCATTTATAAGAAAAAAGTTTAATTTTGCAAGGTTTTTGCTATTTTAAAATGATTTTTAAGGATTCAGAAATGAGTTCTTTTAAAGATATATTTATTGAACTTCCGGTTGCATCCATTGCTTTTTTTGAGCTTCAATTGGAAAAGCAATAGTGTAGTAGCCATATAACATAGTGATAAAAGTAGTGACAATAATTTTGCTATCATTTTTTACTTCGCATTTTTCAACAATGCCACCAAAAAGACAATATGAAGTGACCTCCAATACTGATTTGCAAATATCGTGAATTCGTGTAAATTGTGATGTGTAGTTAAACTTACATTTAGCACATTGCAAAGGAGGAAGGTCACTATGTCTAGTTTAA
>CALVLC010000026.1 GCA_944336335.1 uncultured Bacilli bacterium
AGTGAATTCACGAATAACAGAGTGGCAATAAGCTGATTTGAATCTTCGAAATTTCGTCAAATCATCACACATATTTAATTTCATTACAATTTACTCTTGACAGGAGGTCACATCATAACAGTTATAAGTTTCTTCTTATTTTTCTTTATAGAAATGATTGAATAGATGCATCCAATTAAAGACATCACTAATAAAACAAAAAGAAAAAGAGAAATATAATAAAATTCGGATTCATGAGAGTAGCAATTATATTGGCCGTCTTTTAAATAAGTTAAACATGTTTCTAGATTTATTGAAAAGTTTTTATCAATGTTTTCATCAACGATAGAGTAAGCGTCTAAAAATTTTGAATTAATGTTTTCAAAAATAGTGATTTCCATTAACACATCACCCTTTATGGTTTCAAAATTATCATAATAAAGTTCATCTGACGCACTTTCAAATGGACAGTTATAAATATAAATCGCATTATCTAATAAAGAAGTAACTCTAATTTCAGATCTTAAGTCAAACTTATCAGCATAAAATTTAAAGCTATAAGTAAAATCATCATCTTTAAATTCATAAGCGACATTACTATCAGAAATCTTGTTTAATTCTTTGCTGACTGAATAAGTGATTTTACGATCATTATCGTTAAATTTTAGTAAATAGTTATTTTCGGCTCGTTCCCCGTTTTGAACAATTTATTCTCTTAAATGTATTAAATTTGAATCATAAAATCGCGTTACATCATAAGCAAATGGAATGCATTCTTTTATTGAAAAAGAAAATAAAACCGTAAAAAGAGCGATAAGTAGAGAAAATAAAACCAAAATATATTTTGATTTAAAGGTTTTCTTTATTTTTGATTCATTTTTATTTTCTTTTTCAATATAAGGATAACCAAGATCATCTTCATCTTGATATTCATTTTGAGAAATTGAAAGAGCTATAATTTTATCTTTTTCTTTATCTTTTGGATAAGAAAGACCAAGTTCAAAATCTTTTAAGCGATAAGTAGATATTGAAGTTAAATTATGAAGTTCTTTTAAACTGTAATTTAACTTTTCTCTTTTTTCTTTTTGGATCTTGTTCCGTTCCACATAAATATTATAAGAGAAAGAGAATTTCATATCTATTATTGAAAAAGTGCTTCAAGTATAAAACTTGAAGCACTCATGATTTTTGTTTTTTTAGATTAGATTAAACTCTACCTAAGCCATCAACATGTAAGATTTGTCCGCTGATGTAGCTAGCTTTATCGCTTGCTAAGAAGACAAATGCATTAGCAATATCTTCTGGTTCACCA
The DNA here is from genome assembly GCA_944336335.1 of uncultured Bacilli bacterium. GTDB lineage: Bacteria > Bacillota_I > Bacilli_A > RFN20 > CAG-826 > Onthovivens. The sequence goes on from CALVLC010000026.1 coordinate 1,292, forward strand.
AGTCTTTGAAGTGGAATTGTTTTAATGATTGGCTGGATATATTCTTCAGGAACAGCTCTCATCATATCAGTATAAGTAACACCAGGAGCAACAGCATTTACTCTAATATTATATTTAGCAAGTTCTCTAGCAAGAGAAAGAGTAAAGCCGTTTAAAGCGAATTTTGATGTTGGATAAGCAACACCAGCTGTCATACCATCACGTGAAACCATACTTGATGTATTTAAAATAACACCATGTTTTTGTTTAATCATGTATTCGCTGACGATTTTTGAACAAATAAATGGTGCACGGATGTTTAAATCTAAGACATTGTCAAAGTGATCAATATCATATGTTTCAAATGTCTTATCATCACTGATTCCAGCATTGTTGATTAAACAATCAATGCCGCCCATTTCTTTAATAGCTTCATCAAATTGTTTTTTAACATCATCAAAATTCTTTAAATCTGGATAGATGCCTTTGATGAACGAATTTGGAAATTCTTTTTTGAGCTCGTTCATTGCTTTTTCAACAGTTTCTTTTCTTGATCCACAAAGTGTAACAAGAGCGCCTTCTTGTAAGAAAGCTTTAGCAGTAGCAAGTCCAATTCCACGGCTGCCACCAGTAATAATTGTTTTTATGTTTTCTAATAACATCTTAAACCTCCAATAAATATGTCTTTATTTAAGAATAAATAAGTAAAGATTTAAAGACTTGTAATTTCTAAATTGTTTGATACAAGGCGTTTTAAAGAACATTTACTTTTAAAAATAATAATAGGTTATTCAAAAAAATAATTAGATTAAAAATTAATTATTTGGCAAATAAATCTTGCAAAACCTAATTCATTTTACTATAAATAATGTTGTTTAAAAGGCTGGAAAATTTATGACCAATAAAGAAAAAATGTTATCTGGTAAACTTTATATTGCGCAGGACGAAGAACTTGGAAAAATGTTTGCTCATGGTAAAGAGTGTGAAGAAGAATATAATAAAACAAGTTATAAAGATGGTGCAAAAAGAAAAGAAATTATTAAAAAATGGTTCGGCAAAACTAAAAATAATTTTAATTTAACGCCACCATTACATTGTGATTATGGAGCGAATATAGAGATTGGTGAAAATTTTTACTGTAACTATGATTGTATATTTTTAGATGTAGCTAAGATTACTTTTGGCGATAATTGCTTCTTAGCACCAAGAGTTTCTATTTTCACTGCATGGCATCCTATTGATAAAGATATAAGAAACAGTCAATATGAAGGCGGAAGTCCGGTAAAGATTGGAAATGATGTTTGGATTGGTGGAGGAGTTATCATTAATCCTGGCGTTACTATTGGTGATAATGTTGTTGTTGGAAGTGGATCTGTTGTCACTAAAGACCTACCATCGAATGCAATTTATGTTGGTAATCCTGCTAGAAAATTAAGAGATATTGCTGAAGAAGATAAAAAATATCGGCAAAAAAGATATAATGATGAAGTTTTAAATGATAAGTAATTTCCTTTCTTTCGATAAACTTTAAAGTTCATATTTAAGTAAAATCATTGCAAAAATAAGTTTTTTTAAAAAAAGTAAAATATTTTTAATTTTTCTTGAATAAACTCCTTTATATTAGTGAGAGGATAAATTCTCTCGTGTTCTTTGACAAAATTTTTAAAGTAAAAGGAGTGTTTCAATGAAACTAAAAGTCCATTCGAGTTTAAAAAAAGCTGTTGCTAATCCACAAACAGTGAAATTGCAAAACTTAGGATAGCAACAACTAGTTAATTTTTAAATTAAAGATGTTACTTGTTCTTCAATACTATACCCAAATAAGACCATCACTACATTGAACTTGGTTGTTAGTAATAGATGTATCTTCATACCAATGTCCGTTTTCGCCATGGAGATTAATTTTAACAAATTCATCAGTGGTACCAAGATAAGTAATAGTTAGGCTTGGCTTATTAGTCATCTCTGAATACATTACTCTAAAAGCTGAATCAATATCAGTAATCGATCTTGGTAACGTTATGTAAAGTAAAGAATTTTGATATGCAAATGAATCTACGGCTAGGTATGTTGTTCCATCTAAAACAGTATAGGATTCATCTAGTTTTCCAAACGGATAGCAAATTAGTTTTTTCTTTTCGCCTTTTGTGTACAAAACACCATCTATAACTTCAAAGTTTGGATTGTTTTCGTCAACCACAAAATTGTTGTTATATCCTAAACTTGTGATTCCTGAAAAAGGATTGTAGCCAATTTTAGTTATGGATGAAGGAAGTGAGATAGCTGAGATATTATTTGCTCTTGTAAAGGCAAAATTATCAATTTCTTCTAATCCTTCATTAAAGTTTACTGTTTTAAGTGAGTCACAAAGTTCAAAAGCGCTTACTCCGATGTAATTAAGGGAATCAGGAAGATCTAATTCCTTAATTGAGGTAGCGATAAAGGCTTGTTCGCCAATTTCTTCTAATCCTTCTGAAAATCTTACAGTGTTCAAATTTCTGCAAAAATAGAAGGAAAATGCAGGGATTTCAGTTAAAGTGGATGGAAAACTTGCGGTTTGAATATCACATTGATAGAAGGCGCCAGTTCCCAAAACTTCTAAGCCTTCATTAAGTTCGATGCTTTTTAAAGCGTGATTGTTTCTAAAAGCATAATCTCCAATTTCTTTTAAGGACGTTGGAAAGTTAATGCTCGATAATCCTGTAGCATCAATGAATGCTGAATTTTCAATAGTGGTTAAACCATCTGGAAGAGTAACACTTTTAATGTTCAAGCAATCTTCAAAAGCGCATTCTTTTATTGTTTTAACTTTAGAGTCGACTGCTAAAGAATCTTTTGAATATGCAATTGGCATTTTAATTAGTTCTGTTTGATCGAAACTATATAAAACGCCATCTATTGTTTTGAAAGTTGTATTTTCATCATCAACAGAAAATTCTTTTAAAGAATACATGTTCGCAAAAGCTTGCGTAGATATGGTTGTTACGTTCTTACCAATCTCTAATCCTTCAACTAGTTGATTAGAAAATATGCCATCATTTAATGTTGTTACTTTGTAAGTTTTGGAGTCAATTGAAACTTCATCAGGAATGATAACTGGATCTGGCATTGATGGTGAGGAATTTTCAAATGAAGTAATAGCAACTTCATTATCATTTAAAATGAGATATTCGAAGTCCTCAGCAGATGTTTCTATTGCCTCAAATGTTACTGAAAGTTTGTTTTCACCTTCAATAGCGTTGAAAGTGTAGTTAGCACCTGTTTTTATTAATGACTCATTATTAAATGAGACAGTTGATAAAAGATAGCCTGAATCTGGTGAAATCGTAATTGTAACTTTATCACCAGCATCGACGTTTTCATCAAAATTCTCATTAGTTAATGAGACGCCATCTTTAAAAGCTTTTACAGTTCCCTCACCTTCGATTTCGATTGTAAAAGTTAATTTATCTTCTTCGTGTGTATCATCTGGAATATCTGGGACTTCAGATGAACCACAAGAAGATAAAAGAAAAGCGCCTGAAATTATTAAACATGTTAGAAATTTTTTAAGCATATTTAAGAAATAAGTCCTTCAAGAGTAACATTGCCTACATCACTAAATGTAAGTGTAAATGCTCCGTCAAATCTAATAGCATCTAAAGAATCAAAGGAATAACGGGCTCTAATTGATGATAAATTTCCATTTTCATCAAGAGTAATAGTATAGTCATAAATTCCGTCTTGTTTCTTATCGGAATATGGATCTTCTTTAATCATAAAGCATTCGTTTAAAGAAGAAGAATATGTATCTTTTGATGTATAAACATTATCTTTTTCGTTATACTCAAAGAATGTTCCGGAAACATCGGCAATGATTGGCAAATAGTCTTCGTAAAGATAGTGACCACAGAATCCAGAAGCATAACCAGGAGTACCGTCAGCGAATGTTAAGCCACCTTCATGTGCGACAAATGTTTGTGATTCTTCATCGTATGCATATGGGTAAAGGTAAGCATCAGTAACTGTGCCTTCACTTGCTAGTGGAGCAAGATAGTAATCACGTGTTTTATCTAAAGAAGAAGTTTCTCCATTTTTTACTTCGTGGAAATAAATTTCTTCACCAGTAAAATAGAAGTCTTTAGTTGATTTGCCAGAGCCTTTGGTTTGAGTTGCTGTATCATAGCTTGTGTATTCATCATTAATCGTCAATTTAAAAGACGTATCTTCAAACTTTTTAAAAGCATTTGAAATTGTAGCACTGGCTTGGTCTTCTTCATAAGCGGTGATGTGCTCAATTGTTTCTTCACCCAAATTTGAGAAAGTGAAGACAACACTATTTGTGATTAATGATTGTTCACCAGTTGTGTTATCTGTAGATGAAATTGGGCTTAATTCGATATTTAACTGCGTAAAAGTGCCATTATCTACACGAATATATGCTTTTGTTGGCAATGCAGTTGCACCAGAATTTAAAGAATACAATAATGTGGAAGCAATAATTCCTGCCTTGTCGATATTTAAATCATATTTTGTGTATGCTGTAAAAGATTCGTCTAAAGTGAAGTCATCTTCAGTTAGAATTTTGAAGAAATTATAGAAACCATTGTCACCAAAAGTTAGACCATTTTGAGTACTGGCCATAGAAGAGTTATAGTTTTTCTTGACAACATTTGTGTAATCAATTGTTTCTTCGTAGGCGTATCCGTTTTCGTCTTCAAAATAAGTATAAGGGCCTTCGGCTGGTATACTTACGCCTTCAATTTCACGGTATGAATATTTATAGAATGCATTTTCAGTTTTGCTATTATATGCAACATTAGTATAGTAAAGATTAGTTTCAAATGGTTCGCCTTCGACAACATAAAAACCATTTTTATCTTCATTATATTCATATCTGGATTGAGTAACGTTGCCGTTCATTCTAAAACCAACAAGAAGTTTTTCCATATTTGTTTTCAAAACTTCATCTTTGAATTCTTCGACTTCAGTGACTTCATCTTTTGGATTTTCTTCAACTGATGTTGTAGAACAGCTGGCAAGTGCAAATATTGATAAAACTGATAAAATTAATAAACTTTTCTTCATTTTTGCGTACCTCTTATTCTGCGATTACAAGATCAAATGGTGTATGAGAACTACCTAAATCAGAGAAAGTGATTTGGAATAGTCCTGAGTATCCAACGTGGTCTTCATAATTTACGTCGATGTGGTCTATACAAGTTTGATTATCGTTAACGAAGATTTTTACGCTTGTTACGTATCCGTTATCGACAGGAGTAAACATATCAAAAGTGGACATAAATAAATCACGAATAATGTAAGGAAGGTTATCATCAGTTGGGGAATAAGAACCATCTTCTTCATTGTAAGTAAAGATATTTGCGTTTAAACCATTCCAATTAAAACGAGCGTCTTCAAAATAGAATTGATTATCGAGATTTGCATAAGAGCCTGGAGATTTACTAAATTCACCAGTTGTAGAATTGAGTAAATATATTCTCATTTTTCGATTTGTGTTTTCAACTCTTAAAAAGAAATCGTTAGCTGAAGGTTCGGTAGGAGTTTGGTTAAGTTCTTCTGGAGGTAAGGTATAAGCTTGTGAATAAATTCCTCCTCCTAATCCACCACCTAGTTGGTAGATAGTAAGGTATGTGTCTTTGCCAACATATTCCCCATTAATAAAAGGATGAATACGACGTGTAACAGTAATCTTATCTGTAGCATTCATACTAGCCAAAGCATTTTTAAGTGGTAAGTTTTCTTCTTTTTCAGGTTCAACTTTGATTAGGTCTTTAGCATTTGCTGTCCCAATATTTTCAAAATTCATTTCAACTTCATACTTATAACGAATATAAGTTTGATGATAATCTTCGGTTTCTGATGGAACAGTTTGCTTGATCTTAGTCTCCATATTTTGAGAAGTGAAAGTCGCGCTAGTTAAAGTTGATTCAGTAAATTTAAAGGAATTATCAACATAAGAAATATTGTCTTGGTAACCTTCTAAAAGAGAGAATAAACCTTCAAATATAATGTTTACTTTTTCAGCAGACAGCGTGAAACCATCTTTGTTTTGAGTGAAGTCATTTCTTTGAAGCAATTTGAATGGATTGAGAAGTGAGTTGCTGCCATAAGGAACAAGCTCATAGTTCGCATCAACTGCATATCCAGATACAACTTCGTTGTTATAATCAAGATAATTTAATGCTGCATACCCGTTTAAATTATATGAATTTTCACCCATATAATAACCGTCATACTCTTTGCCATCAGTATCAGTTAAAACTTGATAGTAACGACGATCAACGCCTTGATAGTTGTTGTTATCTTGAAAAGTAATATCAAATTTATATGTAGTTGTTTGTGTTTCTAATTGCTCATCAGGGATTTGAAAGTCGACATCATCAAAATAACTTTCGGTTATTTTTAAACTACCTGTTGTTTTGAAGCCTTTTCTTAATTCGCTTAAAACAGGATTTATAAGAATTGTTTCAAAATCTTCATTTTCAATTGGTGTTGATTCACAACTAGTTGCAGTAGCAATTAAAGCTAGTGCTAATATAGAAATATATTTTCTTTTCATACCTATTCCTTTCTAAAAACCTCGCAAAACTTAATTGTCTTATGATAATTGGAATGTGATTGTAAATGTAGCATCTGGCATTACAAATGTGTAATAAGGTATTCCGCCAACTATTTCAGTTGTTAGTTCTTGACCATTTCCGAATACTTTAAAACTTCCGTCTGCCCAAACATCAAGATAGTATTTTTCGCCTTTTGTTCCAAAGAAATCGTTTAAAGTAACTTGGTTAGATGTGTTGCCACGATATAACCAGTATTCATGGAACGCATTACCTAAAGCAGTTGTATCTATGATAATTGGATGCTTTCCATTAAGTTCCATAAAATCTAAGTTAAGTGATGCGCTATGATTTGGCATAACAAAGGTATAGAATTCTTTATCGTTAATAGTAACAGACTCTAATTCTTCTGTTTCGCCTGCAAGTGTTATTGTTTCTAAAGAATATTGGTCATTTGAACCAACACTGATATAAACTGTATCTAAAGGATGAGCAGTCGTAACAGGAGTTTGAGTTTGTGTATTTGTAAAGAATTTAACATCGACTACATTTTGAGCGGCAGCAGGAGTTGTTGTATATGTAATGCTATATTCTTTGCTTAAGTCAGCCCATTCTGCTCTAACTGTTATCTCTTCGGCAGCTCCAACTGTAAATGTATAAGTATTACCTTGGAGTGTTCCGTTTCCAACTTCACCATTTAATGAAACAGAGTAAAGACTTAATGAAGGATTTGAGTTAGTAAATTTAGCTGTTACAACATCATTAACGGCTGCAGCAGTTATAACTTCGTTGTTTTCGTTATAGAAAGTACAAGTTGTACTTGTATCACCTTCATATTTTAAAGCGTAAGTTACTTTTTTGGTTGTTACTACGATAGTGGTTCCGCCATCTTCAACTGTAAATGGGGCATTTCCGTTGCTATCAAGTGTTACTTCTTTGCCATTAACTGTAACTTTTTCAATTTCGCTAGCACCTTTATATGCGTTAATGATATAAGCCTTTAAATATAACTTTGTTCCGGTTGGGAAGATTGTTGTATTTGGATTGTAATTAGGATAGGAAACTAAATTACCTTTGTCATCTACTGATGTACCAATTTCAACTCTAGCCCCATCACCAACTTCACTTTTAACTAGGCCACCATCAATGTCAATTGCAGTAGTTTCAATTTTTAGTGTTGCATCATGAGAAGGCATAGTAAAAGACATACTATTTCCTCTAAAATCAAGATTTTCGTCGTCTAATGTAACTCCAGTAATTTCATAGCCAATATTTAAAGATGCTTCTATATAAACATTAGCTCCTTCTTCAAGAGCATTAAGATCAACTTGATCATAAGTGTCTCCATCCATTACATAAATTTCGCTTATGGCGTTTGTATCATATTCAACTGCTAAAGAGAAACCTTCTAGTGGAACTATGTGCAAGGTTGAATCTTGAGCAGGCATTGTAAAGACGTAATATCCTTCATATGAACTAACTCTCTTATCGTTAATTCTGACTGCATATGTTTCGTCACCGCCAAGAAGTCTTAAGAAATAAGAAGCATTAGGCTCGAGTTCATATTTGCCATCTTTATTAGGATAAAGTTCATTTTGTTGGCTATTCATTAAAGCAACAATTTCAACGTTAACTTCATTATTAATAGTCAATAAATATGTATCTTGCAAAGGAGTAGAAACATTAACAGTAAGCTTAACATCCGCTTTTGGCATGATGAAGTAGTATTCGTTTTCACTCTTTTTGCTAACATCAACGCCTTCAATGTCAGTTGTGATTGATTCTATGATAACGTTTTCAGGAACTGAATCAACCAAAATTGTAATGTTTTCTCCGGCTTTTGCAGAGTTTTTGCTTAAAGTAAGGGTTACTCCGTTTGTCTCGCTAAGTGTAATCGAATAGGTTTTATTTTCATCATTTTGTGTGTCGTCTGGTCCAGGGATATCTGGTGATGGCGTTCCACCGCAACCAGTTAGAAGAGCGACCGAGAGCAAACTGACGCCTAAGAGCCGTTTCTTTTTCATAAAAAAATCCTCCATATATTACGTTATTTTTCTTCGATACGAATGAAAAATTTAATTTTTAACAGTTTCATTGTAATTTCAAATTAATTTTCGTCAACTAAAAACAGGGAAAAACAAGAAAAATTAATACTAGATAAATCTCAAAATACCTCTATATATTTCAAAAAAGTCGATGAATATCGTTAAAATTGAAAGAAACAAGAAAAATTTTCATAAATTAGTGAAAATTACTCTAAAATTAAGTATTGACGAATTGAAATATTCAACTAAACTATATACGAAGATTGATAGAGGCGCAGTTTAAAAGAGTAACTTGCGGAGAAGGCATTCTAAGAAACAAGTGAAAGGTATAACTGCCGAAACAACTTTCTAGGCATAGAAGTTGATTGGGCTATGGAAGAATATTCCTATAGACTCCTAGAAATTTTTCTAGAGGCGCTATCGGTGTAACTTGTTTATTAAGATTGCATCGAGCGATGCAATCTTTTATTTTCAAGGAGCACGC
>CALVLC010000027.1 GCA_944336335.1 uncultured Bacilli bacterium
AGAACTACTCTGATATTAATCATCCATTAGGATGTGAAAAGATCGCTCGTTTGATTAAAGAAAAATATGATGAGTCTTGTGACCGTAAAACCGTCCTTAAGACAATTCAAGAAATGCAAAAATTAGACGAAGAAACTGCTTTATCTGTGTATGGTGCTTTAATCTATTCTTGCGGACCAAAAGGTTTTACTTTAGAAGATGCTAGTTTAAAAGAATTAGATGTTTCGACTGTTGTTAAATCTATTCTTTCAGATGATTCATTAACCGCTTCTTCTAAAAAAGACTTAATTGAAAAGTTATGTGATACATTACCAAAAGTCAAAAAAGAAAAACTTCTCAAAAGTTATAATTCTTTCTTTGAAAAAGTAAGTAATCAAAAAGAAGAATATGACTACTACAAAATTCTTCGTAATATTGATGATTTAATCGATTATAAAGGTTTAGGTGAGTTTCATATTTTGCTTAAAGGAAAAGAAGTTAATATTATTGCTCTTCCGCTTAGCAAAGAATTTGATACAAGCGATCCTTTATCTTCTAAAATTAAACTTTATTACAACACTGGTGATTGGTTTAAAGAAATAAGTCTTTCGGTTAAATCAATCACAAAAATTAACACACAAATCTCAATTGATAAATATGGTAAAGATGGCCGATACTACTATCAAAAATATCTTCGTTCTGTTAGTGTAAGTGACTCTTCCTTTGGCACAGGAGTATTTGGCTTTGTCACTACTGACTCACTTAACAGAACAAGTAGAAATATCTTTACCATAACTTTTGATGAAATTGGCTTGCCTTATTTCATGCATAGCGAAAGGTCGGAATCATCTGATAAAGATAAAGCCATTTCATTTATCAGCTTTGTTAGTAAACAAGTAGATATCAATATTGAAACATTAGATTTAAATAACATTAAAGGAGTTCAAACATTCAAAGACATATATCAAAAAGCATCAGTTAACAAAAAGCATTTATTATCCGCTTTACAAGAATCAATGCTGATTTTAATTACTAGATTCTTTGAGGATATTAAAAGAGATGGTATTAATAAAGAAATACCATCTCTTCCTCTTCTTCTAGATTTATTAAATGAAGTCTTAGGTAATAATATATTTATAGATATGTGGAAGCTATATTTCTCTTTAAAGTGTTTTTGCTAGGGGTATAATGATTGCCCAAACTTTAAGTGTACTTTTAATTTATCTTTCTTCTAAATACAGTCTAAAAAATTGTATTAAGCTTTAAAAAGTCTGCAAAATCCACTTTAATTTTAGAATAATTTATGTAACTTCTAATGTTTAAAGATTCTCTTTTTGACTAGCATAAAAATACTTGTTAAATCACTTCCAATGGTTTCAATAAACTATAATCGTCTTTAAATATTTAAGCTTTAAGAATAACGTTATTAGAACAACAAAAGCATCAAGTTTTAAAAATTAAATCTCTTTTTGCGAGTTTTTAACTTAACTTTAAGAGATTTAAAACCTAATCAAGGTTTCAAACATGCAAGTGGAACAACATATTTATCTTCGCTAACATTATAACCAAATTCGCTTTTAGTTATGACCATTTTAAACTTTGGCTTATTAATTAAATCTTTACTTATTGTATCTAGAGTTTTAAAAGCTTTTTGAATAACTTCTTCATCACCTAATTTAATTTCAACAAGTCCGAATTCACCATTTTTAAAAACAATTACTGCATCACATTCTCTGTCATAAGAATCACGATAATGATATAGTTTAGCTCCAATGCTTTCACAATATATTTTTAAATCTCTAATAGCTAATGACTCAAAAAGAAATCCAAAAGTTTTCATATCCATAAAAATTGAATCTGGGTTGAGGCCTAGAGCTTGAGCAGCGATTGAAGGATCAACAAAATACATTGTGTTTTTTGTTCTTATTGCGGCTTTGCTTCTTAAATTAGGGTTCCAAGCCGCTAATTCATCTAAAACATAAAGTCTAGTAGCAGCCGAATATAGTTTTTTGAAAGTGTCTTGGTGACAACCAATATCATTTATTAATGTTGATTCATTAGCACTTGTACCGACATTACGCGCATAAGATCTAAAAAATTTTTCCGAATAAGTCAAATTCCTATCGATTTTAATATCTTTTAAAGAAAAAATGTCTTCTTCATATAAAGTCCTATAATAGTTTTCGGCTTGAGCTAAGGCAATATCTTTGTCACTAACTAATGATAGTGGCCATCCACCTCTACATATATAAAAGGCATAGTCCTCAATCTTAGCTTTACTAACAGCATATATCTTTTTATTTTGAAGAAGGTCATTTAGAGATATTTCTCCCGAGCTTTCCTTACTTTCAAAGAGTGAAAAAGTGCGCATCATTTTTTTAACAATGCGCCCATTGCCAGTATGAATTTCTTTATTTTCTAAATCATTAAATGTAGTTCTATCCGTAACACTTCCAGTTAAGATAAATTGGCCAAAATCTCCACTATCGTCAACTTCCTTCTTAATAGCATTCCAAATAAAAGAAATAATCTGCCACTCGTCTATAAGAAGTGGCTTTTCATAAGATTTTAAAAATTTACTAGGAGCATTTTTTGCAAAAGTTATATATTGCTCTTGTTTCTCTATATCTAATAAATCAATCACTTCTTTTGCATATCTTCTGCATGTTCTAGTTTTTCCACACCACTTAGGTCCTACAACCAAAATAGCTCCACAAGACTTCAATGAAAAGTCAATAATGTCATCAAATAATCTATTCAAATAAGTTCTCATACTATATTAATATTATCGATAATAATCGTACTTTTCAACTAAAACCATAAAAATGTAGACTTTTTAACGTAAAAAATGTAGGCGTTCTAACATAAAAAATGTAGACTTTTTAACGTAAGAAATGAAGGATTTTCTGATTACCTATGATTATTTTGCTTTACAGAAAACTATGATTTTAAGCAAAAACCCCACAAAAATCACCCTGCCCGTTTACCATCAAAAAATATATCCCAACATGCACCAAAACACGCATCTCTTATATCTTCAATAGTAAGTGTTTCTATATTTAAATAATTTCTTGTAACTGTGTTACCTTCTTCATCTTCAATTTCCCATTCATCAGAAAAGATTAATTTATTATCTTCGATATAAATCGAATAAGGATTGCTACTGTCTACAAAGATTAATGAAGGAATAACTACATATAAGAAAAATTCATATGCATATATTAATTCAACGATGGATGGAAAGTTTATATTAAAATCTATAAAATCAGTAACCAAGCAAATTTCTAAAAAGGTTAATGGTTGCCGATTTTTATGTCTTTAGTCAAAGCTCCACTAAACATCTTAAAAGTTGCTCTAAGAGCTTCATCAAATTCTTTTTTAAATGTATCTCTTTGTTTTAATGGTAATTCATCAAATTTATCACCATATTCAATCAAAAAATTAGAAATCCAGCTAATTTTCTCTTTTGCTTCTTCATATAATTTTTCATTAAACATCTATGATCTTCTCCTAGTAAAACAACTTATACAAGTAATTGATTTTTCTCCAAATCTAACAGTTATAAACTACCAAAATTTTAAAAGATTACAAAGTATTTAAAGCCCTACTTAAGTAAATTATCAGTTTAACTATGTTTTTTCTTTTCTTTAATTCTTGTATAAAACTGTGTATTACCTAATCCATCAGGATGATTAGCTTTATATTCATCAAATAAAGATTTAACTGTTCTATGATGTTTCTTGATTTCGCTAAGACAATAGTCAATATCAGGTTCAGGAATATAAGAATATGGGTTTGAGTTAGGGTATATTTTCTTTTTAAGTTCATCATTACTTAGTTTAACTAAATCTTCTAAAGGGATATTAGTTTTAGCAGCTCTTTCTACTATACTTTTTGCTGTAGTTTTTGAACATGAAAAAACATCACCTAATTTACGATAACTAATTTCTGGAAAAGCAATACGTGCCTCTAAAATTAATTTTATAGTTTCTGGATGTAAGGTATAGGACATAGGTTTATTCCTTTCTAGTAAATTATCAAACGGCTGAGATATATTGTTTTCCAATTAACACCACCTAGCGGCAATCAATCCATAGGATTTATTAAATAATAATAAATTATGGAAAAAGGTTTCGAACTGTAACTTAAGTAATAAAATATTGTCAAACTAAAATTTCAAAATTAAAAAATCTGCACTTATCCTGAATGGTTCAATATATTCCAAAAGATTTTGGTGATTGTGAGTGCAGTCAATAAAATCTGTTCTTTTGAATATATTAAAAAACATAACATTTCTTTTAAATTGATAAACTAAAAACGTCAAAACCCAATAAGACCGCACAAACATCAAATTTATTAAAATGCCACTTAAAAATAGTTTTTTGTTTGTATTCAAAAGCTTAACATTAATAATTTAAACTAAATAATATTGATACTATTTACTCGCCTCTTTCCTTATCGTACGTATCTTTTTGTCGCTTCTAGTATCCCTTCCATTACGATTTCGTAGAGTGCCACTAGGAAGACCTCTCGTCTTTTCAAAACTTCCTACAGTACAATCAGATCTTGTTTTTCTTACCATAACTTCAAAACTCCTTTCTATTATCTAGCTATCGATAAAATTAAATAGCAATCAAATGTGCAAATATTAAGTAATATACCCCCTCTTAAAGGTGTGAATCAAACTATTTAGATTTCTATCGTTATAAATTTTTGTCATCGAACGAACCAACTCAGCCGAAACTCCAACCGGAATATTTGAAGTTTCTGAAAGAGAATAAGCGTTAGTCAATAAGTTATCAGCCGGGTTAATTTCCCATTCTCTAGTTAAAAGTTTGATTACATCTTCGTCGACTTTTAATTCTAATAAATCTTTTTTGGCTTCACTTTCGCGTTCATAATCATAAAAAGAGTTATCTTTAATATGCATCAACTCGTGAATAAATGTAAGCCATAAATTTTCAATATTGCAAAATAAATCGCTCAATAGTATAAAAACATTTTTGTCTTCTAGTTTTATGCAAATTCCTTTAACCCTTGAATTGGGTATGCTTTTGCAAAAATAGAAATTAAAGCCAACTAAATTTGCAACTAATTCGAAAACACTGACAGTTTCTTCAATAGTAGTTGTTCCACAGTATTGACCAATATTCATAAGAATATGGTTCAAATTATTATAGTTAACTACCTTTTCTCTCCGATTTTTATTTTCTTTTTTTGCTTTATACAAAGAATTAATAATCCATGAAAATGTAGCATTATATTGATTGTTTTTAGCTATAGACAAACCTAACCTAGGGAGACCTTCAAGCTCGAAACGCTTTGCATGAAAAGCCTCACTTCCAAATATTTCAATGCCTTTCTGACATAGTTTAACGTCATTGTTTTTTAAATCAGGATAGAGTTTATCAAGGCAGAAAAAACTAATTAAATCTTTTGCGTTATCGATATTATTGTTGTTCTCAAATTTTTTAATATAACAAGTATATTTAACTTGGTAATTTAATAAGAATTCTATTGAAATTTCAGGAATCAATTTATTAACTGCAGCTGCGATTTTAAATGTCATATCTTGCTTTCCAGCAAGAAAATTATAAGCCGTTGCCCTGCTTATTCCTCCGATTGTTATCAAATCATTAATAGTAAAATTATTTTCTTCTAAATAAACAGCAACTATTTCAGATGGTTTCATTAATGTATCTAACATAGCTATTTCCTCTAATGATAATTAGTAACTTCAATTAGTTCTATACGCCTAATTTTATGTGGTTCTGTTTCTCCGTCGATTGGTTTAATCAGTAATCGAAGACTTTGTGTAACATTAATTGCCCGAATCTCTTTCAAAATTCCAGATAATTTATGTCTTCGCGTAGGGGGAACGTTTGGAACATCGGCAAGGGTGTTGGCGGCTTTTAAAACACTAACTGCCGCTATCAAATTTCTAGCTGCTCTATCTCCATATAATTTCTTCATTTTGCTTTCGTTATCAAGAATTTTCGATAACTGATTGCTAACCGATAAATCCATATATTTAGTATAAATTAAATATTTTGAAAGTAAATAAAAATCTTTAATGATTAGACAAATTATTAATTTCAAAATTCTGTTGACATTAAGTTCTTTAAGTCATTAAATATAATTATGAATAAAATATTTGTGCCAATTCTAAGAAGCAAACAGCAAGCCCAATATAAAGCATTGAAAAGTCTTTCAAGTTTAAAAGATTTTAGTAAAGTTTCAACAAGAATTATTCCTTATATTGAATTAAAAAAAGATATTACATTTGCAACTCAGAACAAATATCGTCTCGCGTTAGAAACTACTACGCATTTTATCGAGTATTATGACGAAAACTTTAATGAGGATAATTTTGAGGATTTGATTGCAAAAACAAAGTCTATTGCTTTTAGTAGTAATACCATTCCAAGTTTGAAACTGGATTTTAAATTAGTTTATTATCATAAAAACATAATTATTGATTTAATCAAATTCTTTCATGCTAATAACCAAAAATTTGCATTACGTGTAACAAATTATATAAATCTTAATGATATAAAAGAAGTTTTACTAAATTTGAACGAAAATGATTTTTTAATTTTGGACAACGAGTTCTCATCCATGCAGACAAAAATTATTTTGTCAAATTATCACTCTATCGCTAAAACTCTTAAAAATAAAATAATCTTTTTTAGTACCGAGAGATCACAGCAACCAGCCAAGGTTTACGAGAATTTAAATTACACAAATTTTTGCAATTATGATTTAATCAATTTCTTAAAAGATAATAAAGGGTTTTATTATCACGGGATTGGCTCATATTGTGGAGCAAAAGCCGATAATAATGAAATCGGTAATAGTAAAGTTCCTATAGAAGCCATTTTCTTTGAGTATTCATTCTTAATGAACAAATTCTTTATTATTAAATCTGCTATAAAGGGAAATATTAGTACTATTTATACAGAATTAACAAAATATTTAGGCGAAATGATAGATAAAAATTTAAATGATAATCCACTAAAAGAAATATTAGAATTAAACGGTTATTCCTTAGTTAAGTTAAAAGAAATAATATTAAAACAAAAATCTACGCATAAAAACTCAACAGCTTCAAATTACATTGAATTAACAATTGAGCATTATATAGAAGAGATAATCCACTACTACCTAATCAATGACTAACATTTTTTCCTTTATATTTGTCGACAATCATTAACTTAAATAATTTATTAATTTGTTGAATACTAAACTGAGATAAAATTAAATTTCTATTTTCAGTTAAAAAATATTTCTTTAAATAATTTTTCGTAAATAAATCCAAAATATATTCGAAGTTCATATGACTTGAAAGTTCAGCTTTTTTAATTAATCTAAAATTCAATGAGGTAGATTTATCTTTGAATGTATAAATACCCACTTCAGTCGGAATCATATGTGCTACTTCATCTAATCTATCGTCACTAATAATAACATATACATATTCAAAACATTTAAGATAATCATTAAGTTGCTTGCTAAGCCTATCAAGAGTGTCGTATTTCGTTTTTACTTCGTAAGCAAAACTCTTATCACCAAGCGAGACAATATCAATTCTGCTGTTCTTAACAGGAAATTCAAAAAAAGTGAAATTTCTTTTGCAATTAGCATTCGTACTTACAAATTTAGCTTTAACAATTTCTTCATTTTTATAATATTTTTCTAAAAGATTATATAAAGAAGATTGATAGCTTTCATTTCTAAAGACAAGTTCATAAGGTAAATCAAAAAAATTGTTAAACAACTTCTTAAAAGAACTTTGATCAGTTCTTGTGGAATCATAATATAATTTGGTTTGCTTTGAAAACCAAGTTTTTGAATAAGCTTCTAATTTCATAATGTCAATCTTCTTCTTAGTATTTTAGCACTAGTAGCGAGTTAAAAATAAGGGAAAGTTCATGCCTGCAAGTTAAGCGATGAACATCAAAACATTAATTAAAGTTAATTAATTGAAAATCGATACCTTGAGGAATCTAGTAGTTTTAATAAACGGGTTATACAACAAACGAAATAATTGATGCAAATATTCATATTATATTTCAGTTTATTATAAGGAGACCACCATCTTGGTACAGTTCCAATATATTTTATATGTCCGCTATTATTATCAACTGATCAAAGTTCCATAAATAAATCAACAATCAACCACAATAGTGCTAAAATAGCAACATGAGTGTATTAAAAGAAAGCGCAGAAGCTAAAGAAAAATTAATTGCTTTAATAAATAATGCT
>CALVLC010000028.1 GCA_944336335.1 uncultured Bacilli bacterium
TATACTTTTTTATTATAAACTCAATTTTTCGTTTTATAAAGATATTTATATCTTTATGGTCACTAGTTTGGCATATTTGTAAAAAGATGTTTTCGATATTTTAAACTTTTCAAGTATTTCCGCTAAATTTAACTTTCCTTTCTTATAAAGAACTATTGATTCTTTAAAATCTTTCGTAATCTCAAAGCAAGGTCTACCAAATTTTATTCCTTTAATTTTAGCTATTTTTATGCCTTCAGCTTGTCATTGTTTTATATTATTTCTTTCGTTTTCTGCAATAAACGAAAGTAATTGTAAAATTAGATCATCAATAAATTTTCCAATTAAATCTGAGTGCACATTTCTAGTATCTAGTATTGGCATATCAATAACACATATATTAGCTTTTTTCTTTTGTGTTATGTAACTCCATTGTTCGCCTATATCTTTATAATTTCTTCCTAATCTATCGATAGATTTCACAATAATCAGATCGTCCTTCTTCAATTTTTTAAGAAGTTTATTATAACTTTTTCTATTGAAATCTTTACCTGATTCTTTGTCAATAAATATGTTTTTATCCTCTATTTTATACTTTTTAATTTCTTCAAGTTGCCTATCAATATGTTGAGAAGCGGAAGAAACTCTTATATAAGCATAATCCATTTATTCCCTCCAAATTTTACGTTTATTTTATAAAACGTAATTAGATAAGTAAAAGAATAAATATGTTAAGAAAGATCTTGGAAAATGCTTTGCTCAATATTATCTTTATACAATTTTACTAAGTAATTACGCCTCCAATTTTGGTAGAAAATTTACAGACTTTTTGAATAGTTCAAAAAAGTATACATTTATGAAATTAAAAAGAAAAAGTAAAATATTCTCTATACTAGTTAAAAGTTTCACTTTGATTTCTATATTTGCGATAGGCTTTTCTAGTTTTAACATCGCCGATAATGCACCTATTAAAGGAAATTTAAGTATTAATAATGGCAAAGTCCTAAATGCTAATGATTATATAAACAATTTTTCCATTAGTAATTTTGAATATAACAAAAGTGGAATAATTAATGACGATGTCGTCACCGCAAAAGGTACATTATCACTAAGTTTCAATTTAAATTTGATTGATGAAAACAACAATTATTTTTTTGATAGTTATAATTTAGATTTTATAGATTTAAACGTTAAGATTACCGAATCCACTAATGGAACATCTGAGCAAAGTTTTAGCTTATTAAATTATCTAAATAAGACAAATCCCATTATGTGTAGATTAAGAATAAATAACGAAAGTGCAACTACTTCTGTTCAAGTTGATAACTTTAGCAATGAATTAGGTGAACTAACATTTAATTACGAATACCACAATAATGATTTTTCAAAAATTGATTTTATCTTTTTTAATTTTTTAATAGATTTTGACTTCACTGAAGCTATAACTACTTTCGAAACATCAATCTATAGCAATTTAAAATCTTCCAATTTTTCACTAAATTATTTTATTAGTTTTTAGAAACTTATGAAAAAAATCCGTAATTTCTTCATATTATTACTTGCAATTACTTGCTCTATTACAATCATAGGATTAAGTGCGTTTTATATTGGATATAGCGCAGAAAAGGATTTCACAAATGATATTGGAAATGAACCTGTTGCTTATATTGATAGCGATCCTAACACCAAATACATGACTTTTGAAGCAGCCATAAATGCAGCTTCTAAAAAGCAAGGTGGGCAAAATATCTATGCAATCGTTCCGTCAGAATCGTCTACAGTTTATACTATTTCTTCAACTACTGGAAATTTAACACTCGCTGAAGGCGATTCTCTAATTTTTCCATATGCAGTTGAAAACGGAACTCCGATGTATGAAGCTAGCACTGATAAAACATCTCTTGGAAGTTATTACAACCCACAACTAGCATATACAGTTAAATTAGAAAAGGATACTAAATTAACTCTAAGTCCAAATTCACATCTATATGTTGGCGGAGAAATCGGCGGCAACAACACAGCACAACAAGGAATTACTAACGGAAAATATGTTGATTTTGTTATGTGCGACGCATCAATCATTAATTCTTATGGAGAAATTAAGTCATGGGGTTTTATCAAACAAGAAGTCGATGGAAATACCGCTAACATTAATTTAAAAAATGGTTCGTCAACACATTTGCCTTTAACCCTTTTAGACTTCCCTGGAGGAAGTGAAGCTATTAAAATCATTCTTAGCCAAATTTTTTTTAGTGCAAAACCATATTTGTTTTTTAGAGAATATGATTTTCCAAATATCCAAGCTCCAATGAATTTTGAATATGGTTCTAATTTATTTGGTTTCATTAAAATATATATGGCTAGTAATTTCCAAACTCTAGAAGGCAGAATGATTGGACCAAGCGATAGTTTAATTCTGTTGAATAATGAATCCTCTTTGCTAAGATGGGATTATGGTTCAAGATTAACAGAGACTAATCAAAAAAGAAATTGCATTAACGTAGAAACATTTAATCAAATAAGTTTAGACCATTTGGAACTCTCAATATTAGATTACACAGTAAACACGGCAGATTATTATTTTCCTATTTTTGAAATATTTCAATTTTCCGTTAATGGTCAATTAAACGTCAATAATAAGTTGAAATTTTTACCAGGAACTAAAATTATAGTAAATCAAGACTCAATAGTTAATTTAAATGCAGACACAATTATATATCATTTAAGTGATGATGCTACATTGGTTAATTACCCAACAACCGAAAAAGAATCACTACTTTTTAATAATGGTACAATAAATATAAACGAAGGTTTTAACGGCACTATTTATATTGGAGACAATCCAAATAAAAATACTTCAATTGTTGTAGGTAATTCAATTGATAGTTTAGACACAAATCAAGATTACTCTCAAGGTAGTGAACCTGTGGATAACTTTTTCCCTGCTGAGGCAATTATTTCTTTAGATAAAAATCCTAATAACGCTAAGATGCAAAACTTATCAAAAAATATGGTTTACCATGTTAATAATCAGTATGAAACAAGTTTTTATTACCCCGCACTTTATAATTTATCCGTACAAATTGATAACAGAGAGGGAATTTATAAAGACTATGCCTTTGAGTATAGAATTGTCAGAAACGACGGAACAATTGAAAGCTACAATACTGAAAACGATCTCGATATTATTGATGGAGAAAAAATAATAATAGATAAAGCAAGTAACATCGAATATGTAACTATAAACAATGTTAAATATACAAGCGATGAACTTCAAAATATTTTAGGAAAAGAGATTATCCTAGATAACAACACGAGCATCAATTATGCTCCAATATTAGAGGATATACTTTTAAGGCCTTTAGAGTCTATATCAACTGATTTTGATGAATCAACAACAATATCAAAAGATGGCGGAACATATCGTGTCAATTTAGTTTTAACTCCAAGTGAAAACATTAAAGTTTCTAACATAACATGGACTATCGATAACAGTAGCTATGGATCTGTAACACCAATTAATAATGGCTTATCCGCTGATATTAAAATTGAGAAAAATAGAAATATTTTTACTAGTAGAACTATCACTATAACAATTTCACTATATGATGAAGTAAGTCATAAAACCTTATCTTATCCACTTAAAATAAAGCAAGAACGAGGGAGCATATTTTAAAATATAAAATTCGTTAAATGGCCTTTTTACTAATAAAGTTTTAATTAAATACTGTGTTTCGATTTTAAGTGGCGATCTTTAAATATTCTTTAATTTTGTTAATTAGATGATAAACATTTTTTCATTATTGTATGTCAAAAAAATTAATAAATTTTTTAGTTTTTAAATAAAATTTTCGATTTCAAAAAAATGTAGTAAATTCTCATGCATCATTTTTTAAATTCTCAAGAAAAACATATTTTAACTTAAATGATAAACGCTATAAAGTTTTTTAAAATACCAAATGTGAAACTTTTTTAAGTTATGATCTAATTTTGCAAAGATAAAAAATAAAAAATTATAAATTTTGCCATCTAGCAAACAAATCTAAATTAGATGAAACAGTTGTTAGATTTGTAAATTGTCCTACATTAGGATTATTTTCTTCGCCTGCAAACCAGCCAGCAAAACTAAATCCGTCTTTAGTTGGAACAGGTATTTGATTCAATGGTATTGTTTCTCCTTCTTTTACTTTAAAAAGTAATTTACTTCCTGGATTCAAATCCTCAGTATATTCATCATCTCTAAAATTAAATATTACATTGTAATATTGGGTTGTTTCTTCTGAAATATCACCTTTCATACAGAAAAGATAAACCCAAGTATCATTTTTCTTACTGAAAACATTACCATTTGCTTCATTTAAATAAAAATCGCCATTGTTTCCTTGTGAATTACTAGGATCAACAAGACCGCTAAACCACTTATTTGTTGTCGGTCTTGGTAAAAATTGAATTGAGGAAGAACCATCGCTGAATGTAATTACAAGAGCGTATTCATCTTCAGTCGAATAGTCTTCGCTATATTCAACAGATTCAATTGAAACACCATCGTTTACAAAAAATTCTAATGGATCTCTAGTTTCATCGTCAAAAGTTATTGTTACCTTGTGCTGTCCATTTTCTTCCGTTTCAATTATATTTGCGATGCCTAGTCCATCTTTACCGCTAGGCAACGGAAATTCTTCTGATACTTTCCCGTCACTATAATGAAATTGTATTCCTTTAGTTCCATCTTCATGCTCTATAAGTTCAACATTTGTAACACTTACACCGTCTTTTCCATTAATAATTGGTACTCCAATTTGTTGGTTTGTTCCATCATTAAAATTGATTGTGAGAGTAACTTGATTATCTTCTACAGTGGAAGTCACTGAAGAAATTCCTTTTGTTGTTGCAGGAATTGTAAAAGTTAAAGGAGCTATATCTTCGCCACTAAAACTAACTGTTACAACAGTATTCCCGTTTTCATCTGTTTCAACATTTGTATCGGTAATTGTATATTCATCGCCTCCAAAAAATGCACTACAAGAAGATAAAGTAGCTATTGAAGAAAATAAACCAACAGCTAATGCAAATTTTTTAAATAAAAATCCTTTTTTCATAACAATTACCTCACAGTTCTAGAAGATAAATCTAAATATGATGGAACTTCATCAAATAAGATTGGTTTTTCATTGTTTATAATTTGATCGTTTGTCATAAACTGGAATGGATGAGATCCGATAGCCATAACAATACATCTTGAAAGTAAGTTAATAATAGTTTGGAATGTAGCAGCTAAATCACTAGTATCAAGTCCGCCGATTGCTTTTGAGAATGTCTCTCTAGCAAAATCAATGTCTAATGGTTCTGCATAAGAATAGTAATCATTTTGAGTAATATTGTTAACTAATCTAGAAGCATTTAATCCACCACCATACCAAGCAACTGGACGATTTATATAGTATTCTACACCATCTTCGTCATTTTCTTGATAAGCATAACCATTTTGAATAGCGTTATTTTTAATTAATGTTTTGATAGGAAAATAATCATCAATTTTTAAAGACTTAATTAAATCAATTATTTCTTGAGGGAATTCAGAACCTAAAGAACCGCCAAAACTATTAAGAATTGCGCTGATATTTTCTTCAATTAAGGCGCTTATATCAATATCATCAATATTTTTCCAATCATAAAATCTTGTGTCTCCACTTAAAGTTAATTCAACTGGATAAGCTGTTCCACCAATATCATTAGGAATTACAACATTTTGACCAGCACCAGCAAGCGCTCCAAATACTTCAGTAAGTTGTGAAGGCATGCCATTATAGATATAAGCTCCATTAAATGAATTTTCAAAAGCGATTGAGTAGATTCCACTGTTATAGAAATATGTATCATTAATCGTAATGTGTGCATCATAATTATATGTTCCATCACTATTTTCAATACCAGTTAAATCATCTAATCCGCTTTGAATATCATTAATTGTGGTCATCGCAGAATCAAGTCCACCACCAGAATATGAAGAGGTAATCATAGAAGTTAAAACACCATTTGCTGACGTTGTATCATCAGCCGCCCCATTAAAGAACTCGTCAAATGATTTATTAATTGTATTACCGCCATATCTAACACTAACTTCTTTTCCATGGTTTGTAGGATTAACTTTGTTGCTTCCAAGTTTAACAATAAATTCGCCAGCGTTTTGAAGTAAACAGTTGTCAATCAAGAGTCCATCGGTTGAAAATGCTCTAACACAAGTTCTTCCGTTTTGAATCAAAGAATTTTTAACTGTATTGTTTTTTCCTTCTACTTCTAATACTGTTCCAGTATAACTAAGGTTAAACATATTGTTAATGTTATTTGCATTTTGGAATTTAACATCATTAATTGTTAAGTTGTCTCCATCAAGTAAGAATCCAGCATTATCACAAAGATATGCTCTAATAATAGGAACATTTTCTAAATCGCCAATTGAAACAAAAGTTAATGGACCGAAGAAATAGTCTTTTTCTCTATCTGGCATAACTTTTTGAGCTATTGGATCAACTCCTTTTTCTTCACCATGAACAGGATAAGCAAGTTCATGAGCGTTGATTGTAAAGCCATTTCCATAGAAATCTTTTTGAATATGTACACCTACTTTAATTTCTGTTTGATAATTAAAGTTTTCGTTTGCTGAACCGCTTAACATAAATTGCTCAATGAATTTTGTAGGTAGTTTAGGTTTTTCTCTATATATAAAATCATTAAAGTTGAATGATTGGTTTCTAAAGTTATAATTACCAAAAAGCTTGGTATTAGACGACTTATATTCTTCTTTATAGTTTTCTCCATCTTTTACAAGAGCATTTTCTCTTGATTCAAGATTGACTTGCATTACAGTAACTTCACCATTAGGTGATTTATTTGTACACATCATTAAATCGTTAAATGAGTAAACATTGATTCCTTCGTCAACTACCATAAAGGAATAAGTGTTTTCGATATAGCTTTCATTTACTGAAGTTAATGTAAGATGAGCTTCGCCTTCTTTTTTGATAGTGATTGTTGAATTTGCTTTGTCAAATGAGATGTTGTCACTAATTGAAGTAACTGTATAATCAGGAACTCCACTATCACTAAAGACTTCAATTTCTAAAGGAATCTTTGCTTCGTTTCTAACTAAACTTGATTCACTTAAATCATCGCTATACGTAATATCATATTCACCATAATATCTAACTGGATCAATTTGAGAACCACTACTTTGATTAACTGGGTTAATTAAAACAAGGCCGTTATCATAAATGTGGGCTTTCATTGAAAGAGAAACAC
>CALVLC010000029.1 GCA_944336335.1 uncultured Bacilli bacterium
TAATTCCATCAATTGGCAATGATTGGAAAGCAGTTAAAGTAACATCACTTGTTCCTGGAGGCATATCAATTAATAAAACTTCAAGTTCTCCCCAAGCAACATCTGTATAGAATTGTTTTAAAAGTGATGAAACAAGACTACCTCTCCAAATGATTGGATCATCTTCATGTTCAAGCATCATATTTGAAGAAATAAGTTTAATTCCGCTTAAAGTTTCAGCAGGAACAATAAGTCTATCTTCATTTCCATACGCTTGAGAATGAATATTAAAAGATTTTGGAATAGATGGACCTACAATATCGCCATCTAAAATACCAACTTTTTTACCTTCTTTATTTAAATAGCTAGCAAGTAAAGATGTAACAAAGCTTTTACCAACGCCACCTTTTCCACTAACAACACCAATTACTTTTTTAATTTTAGTGCTTTTATTTGGTACACATTTTTGAATTCCAGAATTTCCACTAGCTCCACAAGTTCCATCAGGATTTGCAGATGCACAACCAGCACAATTTCCATCACAATCAGTACTCATTAATTTAATAATCATTTCACAACCTCCTCGTCAAGATAAGGAACTTCTCCTACATACTCAACTTTCTTTAAAAATATGTCTAAACTCTCTTTTTTGAATTCCTTATCTGCTAAAAAATCCACAATAATTCTATCATTAAAAAGAGTTTTAATGTTTATATAATGCATTGTTTTTAAATATGATAAGAATTTATCATAAGTATCTAAATCAACAAGCACTCTAACTTTAGTTTTTTCAACAAGTTTTAATATAATTGCTTTTTTATAAGCTTCTTCTGCGGCTAAGGCATAACTTCTTGTTAATCTTCCAGCACCAAGTAAAGTTCCACCAAAATATCTTACAACCACAAGTCCAACATTAACTAAGTTATGTACTTCTAATATATTTAAAATTGGTTTCCCGGCAGTATTTGTTGGCTCTCCATTATCCGATGATTTTTTCTCGCTTTCTAAAATGTAAGCGTAACAATAATGTCTTGCTTTAGGATAATCTTTTTTAATAACTTCAAGTTCTTTTAAAAATTCATCTTTTGATCTTGTTGAAAAGATAATCCCATAAAATTTTGACTTTTCTACTTCGATAAAACTAGTTTCTTTTTCTTTGACTGTATATTTATTTTTCATAAAACATTTTAGTTATTATATAATAACTAACATATGAAAGAA
This sequence comes from uncultured Bacilli bacterium, assembly GCA_944336335.1. Lineage (GTDB taxonomy): Bacteria > Bacillota_I > Bacilli_A > RFN20 > CAG-826 > Onthovivens. Next base: position 1,201 of record CALVLC010000029.1, read on the forward strand.
AAAGTTAAGTGCAAAAAATGTGGACTATTTATTGATAGCGATTGTGAAACTTGTCCATATTGTGGTTATCCTCAAAAAGAAGATGTTAGTGAGACCGTAAATAAAAATATTGAGTCATTAAATGAGGCACAAGATACTCAAAGTGTTTTAGATTCTAATAGCAATTTAAATCAAGAAGCCCAAAAAATACAAAAAGATAGTAAAGTTCACTTCTATGACTTTGAAAGTAGAGTCATGAATATAAAACTTTCAAAAAGCATAATGCTTTTTATCGCAGGTTTTTTTGTTTTAAACATCATCGCTTTAATTTTTCAATATATCGCATTAGGAAGTGACAATTGGTATTTTATTGCTTCTGGAAATGTAAATGGTGCGGTAAATTTTGCTGTTTATTTCATGGTTTTTGGAATCATGTTTATTATTTTGATGAATGATTCTTTAAAATTTTTCAAAGAATTTAAAAAGAAAGAAAGCTGGATTTATGGCGTTGCTTTTGGCTTTTTATTAATGCTAGCAAGTAGCGCGGTTACAAGCTTGATGCAACTTTTTCAACAGACTGGAGTTAATCAAAATGAGGCAGCAATCGATTCAACAACTAATCTTTTTCCATTTCTATCTATATTAGTTTTTGGAATTATAGGTCCAATTTGCGAGGAATTTACTTATAGAGTTGGATTATTTTCGTTAATTAAAAGATATAATCGTGTCTTAGCTTATGTAATTACTGCTCTATTTTTTGGTTTCATTCACTTCACTTTTTCACCTGAAACAATAATTAATGAATTAATCAATTTACCAAGTTATGTTGTAGCTGGTTTATTACTTTGTTATTTCTATGATTATAAAGGAATTGGAGCAAGCACAGTTGCTCATGTTACTAACAATTTATTCGCTCTCATCATGCAACTCTTAATGAGTTCACTTGCTTAAATTTATGAAAAAAGTTTTAAGTTCTAATATTTTAAAATTGATCGCGTGTTTTACCATGCTCATTGACCATATTGGTAAAATCATTTACTTATTTTTTCCTAATGATACCACTTATTGGGTAAATTATTCTTTTTCAATTGTTGGTCGAATCGCTTTTCCAATTTTTGTTTTTCTTATTATTGAAGGTTTCTATCATACATCAAACATTAAAAAATATTTTATAAGACTTGGAATTATGGCCGGAATTATCGGTCTAGCTGAAATTATTTTAGCTTTAATACCTTCTTTAAACATGGTTGATACCTTATTTAAATCTGGAAACATATTTATTGATCTGATATTAATTCTTGGTACTTTATTTTTATTCAATCAGAAAGATCCTCGTGTTAAGTTTTTGGCTTTAGCGCCTATTTTATATTTTGTTGTTTCTTTACTTTTTCAAAATGAAACCATCTACATTTATAACGATGTCATAAAAGGTATATTAAGTGGATTTTTAGCCCAATATTCCTTCGTTTCACCACTAATAATCATACTTTTTTTGATAATTTCCTATATTTATAACGTACTTATAAATAGTAAATTTGACGAAGAAACACTTGCAAATATTGACCAAATGAGCTTTCGGCGAGATATCCGTATAAATTCATATGTAATTACTATCACAGCTCTCTCTTTATTGATGTATACACTTACTTATTTTGTTACAGATGCAAGCGTCTTAAACACGAGTTGTGCCATTAATACCTACTTCATCTTAGCGGTTATCCCAATCTTCTTTTATAATGGCAAACTTGGTAAAACAAATATTTATATTAAGAGTGCATATTATTTGTTTTATCCGCTACATCTCGGTATCATTTTTCTAATAACTTATATAGTAAGTTTGTTTTAAATAATTAGGAGGATTTAAATTTATGTTAATACACTTAGAAAAAGGACAAGACTTCAAATCATTAATTCAAAACGGTGTCGTACTCGTTGACTTCTTTGCAACTTGGTGTGGACCTTGCAAAATGTTATCACCAGAACTTGAAAAACTCGCTGAAAAAAGAAGCGATGTCACAGTTTTAAAAGTTGACGTTGATGAACATGGCGAAATTGCTGCATTATTCAATGTCAGAGCTGTTCCAACTTTAATCTTATTTAAAGATGGTGCAAACATTTCTCAATCAGCTGGATTTAAACCACTTGCAAGTTTAGAAAAATTTGTTGATACTGCTTTTTAATTAAAGTTTTCAGGAAAGTTTCAGTAAACTTGAAAAAATCACGTCAAGTTTGGCGTGATTTTTATTTTTCTTTGTCTTCTTTTAAATTATTTTTAGCATTTTCAAGCATCATTTTAATTCTATTTAATTGATTGACTTGACTTGCACCACTATCGTAATCAATTGCGATGATATTAGCTTTTGGGAAGCGGTGATGAAGTTCTTTTATAACGCCTTTTCCAACAATATGGTTAGGCAAACATCCAAATGGTTGTGTACAAACAATATTTGAGACGCAATTTTCAATAAGATCAACCATTTCACCTGTTAATAACCAACCTTCTCCAGTTTGATTGCCTAACGAAACAATTCCATCGACATTTTTTGCTGTATTTTCAATTCGACTTGGTGAAGTAAAATGCTCGCTTTCATCTAAATACTTTCTCATTGTTTTTCTGAAACTTTCTGCAATATTGATTGCTGTTACTGAAAGTTTGGATAAAAACTTACTTTTCCCTAAATGCTTTGCTTTAAATTCATTGTTATAGAAACAGTATAAGAAGAAATCCAAAAGATCTGGAACAACTGCTTCAGCGCCTTCTTTTTCGAGTGTATCAACAAGATAATTATTAGCATAATCAGAAAATTTGACTAAAATTTCACCAACTATTCCAACTCTTGGTTTAATAACATCTTTTCTTTCTAATTTATCAAAATCATTTATACAATCTTTTAAGAGTTTATTAAATTCTCTTATATTTAGTTTCTTACTCTTAAAATATTCAGTGCCTTTATTTTCATATTTTTCATAAAGCTTATTTGTCTCGCCTTCATTTTTTTCATATGGTCTAGTGTGATATAAAACTCTCATTAAGACATCACCATATACAACAGCTTGAACAGCTTTATAAAGAATCGGTAAAGTAACTTTAAATCCTGGATTCTCTTCTAAACCTGCTAAATTTGCAGAAATAACCGGAATTTGCGACATATTTGCTTTTTTTAGAGCTCTTCTGATGAATCCGATATAGTTACTAGCACGGCATCCACCACCTGTTTGAGACATAATTAAAGCAACTTTATTTAAGTCATATTTCCCACTTTGAAGCGCTTCCATCATTTGTCCAACAACAATTAATGATGGGTAGCAAGCGTCGTTATTAACGTATTTTAAGCCTAAATCAACTGGTGTTTTTCCTGTTGGATTTAAAACTTCAACGTCATATCCAAAAGTTTTCATTACTTCTTCAAGCTGTTTAAAATGAATTCTCGACATATTAGGAACAAGAATTTTGTATGTTTTCCTCATTTCTTTTGTGAATACAACTTTATCAACGCTAGTTTTGTTAACATTCACTAAATTTTTCTCAATTTCACGAGACTTTAAAGCAGCAATAAGCGATCTAATTCTTATTCTTGCAGCCCCTAAATTTGAGATTTCATCAATTTTTAAAATTGTATAAATATTATTTGAGTCAGTTAAAATCTCACTAACTTGATCTGTAGTTACAGCATCCAACCCACAGCCAAAAGAATTAAGTTGGACTAAATCTAAATCATTTTTTGTTCTAACATAAGCTGCGGCTTTATAAAGTCTTGAATGATACATCCATTGATCATTTACTCGAAGTGGTCTATCTAAAACACATTCTCCAAGTGGAGCAACAGCATCTTCTGTTAAAACAGCAAAACCATAACTTTCAATCATTTCAGGAATCCCATGATTAATTTCAGGGTCTAAATGGTAAGGTCTACCTGCTAAAACAATTCCTCTTTGATGATTTGCTTCCATCCATTTTAAAACTTCTTTACCTTTGTCTTCAACATCTCTTTTAAAACGTAATAATTCAGAATATGCGTGTTTTGCAGCCTTTTTGGTTAAACTAGGTGGAATTTTGAATTCTTTTTCAAATATTTTTTCTAATTCTTTTGTCGCAATTTCTTCATTAGTCAAACTCAAAAATGGGTGCAAAAAACGAATGTTAAATTTATTTAAATCTTCGACATTGTTTTTGATGTTTTCTGGATAACTTGTAACAATTGGACAATTAAAATGGTTATTTGCTTCTTTAGTCTCTTTTCTTTCATAAGGAATAGAAGGATACCAAATTGTTTTAACTCCATTTTGAATTAGCCATTCAATATGACCATGAACAAGTTTTGCTGGATAACATTCAGATTCACTTGGAATTGATTCGATCCCTAATTCATAAATTGAATGGTAGCTTTCAGGAGAAAGCACAACTATAAAACCTAAATCTTTAAATAGAGTTGCCCAGAAAGGATAATTTTCATAAATATTTAAAACTCTAGGAATTCCGATAACGCCCCTACTTGCTTCATCAACGCTTAAAGGTTCATAATCAAAAGCTCTTTTAAGTTTCCACTTATACATATTTGGTGCATCAATTTTTCGCTTAGTATTGTTAACGAATCTTTCGCATCTATTTCCAGAGATAAAACTTTTTCTATTAGAGAATGTGTTAATTGTTAAAATGCAATTATTACTACAACCTTTACAATGAGAAAAATGTGTTTTGTAAGAAACATTTATTGCTTCTTCAAGTTTCATCATAGTGCTTTCAATTTTGTTATATTGGAAATTTTCTTTTGCAACAAGAGCCGCGCCAAAAGCTCCCATGATTCCACTAATGTCAGGTCTAACTACTTCTTTATCGAGAATTTTTTCTAATGCTCTTAAAACTGCATCATTATAAAAAGTTCCACCTTGAACAACTACGTTTTCACCGAGTTCATCTTTAGAAGTTAATTTAATAACTTTATATAAAGCATTCTTAATAACTGAATAAGCTAAGCCACTAGAAATATCTCCTACTGTTGCACCTTCTTTTTGGGCTTGCTTAACGTTACTATTCATAAAAACAGTACATCTTGAACCTAAATCTACTGGTGATTTTGCAAAAAGTGCTTCATGAGCAAAATCTTCAACTGTGTGATTTAAAGATTTAGCAAAAGTTTCAATAAAGGAGCCACATCCTGAAGAACAAGCTTCGTTTAATAAAACCGAATCAACGCTACCATCCTTTATTTTGACGCATTTCATGTCTTGACCGCCAATATCTAAAATGCAATCAACATTTTTATCAAAAAACTTAGCGGCTTTATAATGTGTTATAGTTTCAACTTCACCATAATCAAGATTAAAGGCTGATTTAATTAGTTCTTCTCCATATCCTGTTGAACAAGATTGAACTATTTTAATTTCATGATGAATCACTCTTAAAAGTTCTTTAAATCCTTTTTTAGTTGCTTCAATTGGTGACCCTTCATTTGAAACATAATAACTAAAAAGTAAATTCCCATCTTTATCAATAAGAGCCATTTTAGTTGTTGTGCTACCAGCATCAATTCCTAAATAGGCTTCACCATTATATTTTGAGATGTCTTTCTTTTTAACTCTTGCTAAAGAATGGCGAATTCTGAATTCTTCATATTCTTTTTCATTATTAAATAATGGTTCTAATTTTTTAATATCATTTCCTAATTTTAAAGAAGGATTTAGTTCATTTATTAGCTCGTGTAAATTAGTAGCCAAATTTTCACACTCATCTAAAGCAGCACCAATTGCTGGATATAAATGTGAATCATCAGGAGCAAAAACACTCTTATCATCAAGATTTAAAGTTTCAATAAATGTTTTTCTTAATTCAGGTAAAAAGTGTAATGGACCACCTAAAAAAGCAACGTTTCCTCTAATTGGCTTACCACACGCAAGGCCAGATATAGTTTGATTAACAACAGCTTTAAAGATTGATTTAGCCAAGTCATTTTTACTTGCTCCATCATTGATTAAAGGCTGAATGTCTGTTTTTGCAAAAACACCACAACGTGCAGCAATTGGATAAACAACTTTATAGTCTTTAGCTAACTCATTCAATCCTGAAGCGTCGGTTTTTAAAAGGCTAGCCATTTGATCAATAAAAGATCCCGTTCCTCCAGCACATATTCCATTCATTCTTTCATCAATTCCATGATCAAAATAAATGATTTTTGCATCTTCTCCGCCAAGTTCTATAGCAACATTAGTTTTTGGACTTTTTAATTTAATAACTCTTGCTTCAGCGACAACCTCTTGAACAAACGGAATATTTAAAGCTTTTGAAAGGCCTAAACCGCCAGAACCTGTTATGTAAGATTTAATCTTAACGTCTCCTATTTTTTCTTCAGCATTCATTAAAACGTTCTTTAAAGCATCAATTATCGAAGCAAAATGTCTCCTATAATCAGAAAATACGACTTCTTGTTGGTCGTTTAAAACAGCAACTTTTACAGTTGTACTTCCTACATCAATACCTAAAGAAAAAACTTTTTCCATAGCATTATTTATTATAGTTAAAAGTTAAAAATAAAACACAAATAAATGTTTCTTGTTTTAATAAAAATTTTGATGCCACTTCAGTTTCAGAAATGTTTCAGAAAATAAATTTTAATATGTCTCGTGTTTCTTAATTGAATAATAAGAAACATATGTAATCTTGTTATTCTTTAGTGGTAATACTTTCTTTTTAATCAAGTTTTTACTTTTCAATCCACACTTTTCCATAACATGTTTCGAAGCTTCATTGCCTAACTCAAAACAAGCACAAATTTCTTTTAAATTCACTTCATTAAATAAGTAATTAATTACTCCTTTAAAAGCCTCACTCATAATTCCTTGATTATGGTAAGCACTATTTAAAACATATCCAATTTCAGCTGTTTCATTAGCTTTATCCAGTCTTACAACGTCGATGCTTCCAATTAATTTGTTATTTTCTTTAAAAACGATTCCCCATCTAAATGTGCTCTCGTCATATTTCGTAAAAAGATTTTGAAGTAATAAACGTGTTTCTTCTTTGTTTTTATGAGGATTCCGAGTTAGATGTTCGGTAATATCTTTATTTGAAGCATATTCAAAAAGATAATCAAGATCATTCATGTTAAATAGTCTTAAATAAATTCGATCGAGTGTTATAACTTTAGTTCCTATTAAATTTATGGTTTAAATACTAACATCAGATTTATTTTTTATCAACACGATTTATCATGGCTTTAAAGATTTTTACGTTTTTTATTCTTTCTATACGCGAACTAAAATTAGAAAGGAAAAACATATCAACAGCTTCCCAAATAAAGACCCAAGAAGCAATCTCTATAATGCCTTGAAATACAAAATCCACCTTAAAATATTCTAATAATCCATAAGCACAATAAACTAAAACACCAAAAATAAGAAGTAATATTGAAACAATATTATGCCTTTTAATTTCATCATCGCTTTTTACAATGTTAATTGCATAGTGGCTTTTAAATAATCTTTCTATCTTATCTTTTTCTTCTTCACTCATCTCAGATGGATAAGTTATATCAATTTCTAAATTAGCTTTCTTTTTGACAAGACGAAACACTTTTTCAACAAATTCAAATATTTCAGGATTCAATTCACTATCAGTAGAATATTCATCATAAATATTTCCATTAGATAAGTTAATTTCAATATGTGAAACACCATTTTCTTCATAAAAATCCGCACGGTTTTTATCTTTCTTAATTTCTTCAAACATTATACGTGCATTTTTAACTGTTTCTTTAACTTCTTTCCTTTTACTCATAAAATAACTCCTACTATAAATACAGTTTTTGAATATAAAATTGTGGCAAAAAGGCCAACACTATGAGTGCTGGCCCTAACTTTTAACCTTTACTATTTATTAATTATTTAGCAAATTTAAGAATTTCAGGAAGTGAAGACAAAATTAATGGAGCTTCATTGTGATTATTTCTAGAGAAAGCAACTAAAGTTGGAGCACTAGAGATATGATATTTATCAACTAAATCTCCTCTAGTTGTTGCGTCAATAGTTGTATATTTAATTCCATGTTGGTCAAAGTATCTTTTCGCAACTTTACAGTTTGGACATGTAGGAGTTGTAAATAATACAAGATCCATATCTTCTTTATTGAAACTTGCAGGAATTACTGTCTCTTCTTTATGTTCTTCATGATTTTCACATTCACAAGCATGAATTCCATCAACTTTTGAATCAAATTTTGAAGAAGAAACATTGTATGTTTTTCTTTCTTTGAATTCTTCAAGTTTACCATCATTCCAGTTTTGAACAGGTCTATAGTAGCCAGTGATTCTAGAATAAACTTCTGTTTTTTGACCACATTTTGGACAAACATATTGTTCACCTGCAATATAACCATGTTCTTTACAAACGGAATATGTTGGTGAAATTGTGTAATATGGTAAACGATAATTTTCAGCAATCTTTCTAACTAAGTTAGCTGCTGCTTTCCAGCTTGGTAATTTTTCACCAAGGAATGAATGGAAGACAGTACCACTTGTATATAAAGTTTGAAGTCTATCTTGAACATCTAATGCTGAGAAGATATCGTCTGTATATCCAACTGGCAAGTGAGATGAATTGGTGTAATATGGGGTTTTACCATTTTCACTAGCAGTAATAATATCTGGATATCTTTCTTTATCGTGTTTTGCTAAACGATAACTTGTAGATTCAGCTGGAGTAGCTTCAAGGTTATATAAATCACCATATTCTTCTTGATATTTAACAAGTCTATCTCTCATGTGATTTAAGACTTCAACAGCAAAATCTTGAGTTTCTTTATGTGTTAAATCTTTTCTTAACCAGTTAGCATTTAAACCAACTTCGTTCATGCCAACAAGACCAATTGTTGAGAAGTGATTTTTAAATGAACCTAAGTAATGTTTTGTATATGGATATAAACCATCATCTAATAATTTAGAAATTACTTTTCTCTTGATAGAAAGTGATCTTGCACTTACATCCATCATATGATCTAAACGAACATAGAAATCTTCTATGTCTTTTGCAAGATAAGCAATTCTTGGAAGGTTAATTGTAACAACACCAATTGAACCAGTAGATTCACCACTTCCAAAGTATCCGCCACTCTTTTTTCTTAATTCTCTTAAATCAAGTCTTAAACGGCAGCACATACTTCTAATATCGCTTGGTTTCATATCGCTATTAACATAGTTTGAGAAATATGGAGTTCCATATTTAGCTGTCATTTCAAACAAGAGTTTATTGTTTTCTGTTTCGCTCCAATCAAAATCTTTTGTAATTGAATATGTTGGAATTGGATATTGGAAACCTCTACCATTAGCATCACCTTCAATCATTGTTTCAATGAATGCTTTGTTGACCATATCCATTTCTTTCTTACAGTCTTTATATTTAAAGTCCATAAGTTGTCCGCCAACAATACAATATTGTTCAGCAAGATCATCAGGTACGACCCAGTCTAATGTAATATTTGTAAATGGAGCTTGTGTTCCCCAACGGGCTGGAATATTACATCCATAAACAAATGATTCAATGCACTTTTTAACTTCTTCATAAGTTAAATTGTCTGCTTTAACAAATGGAGCAAGATATGTGTCAAAGGAAGAGAATGCTTGAGCACCAGCCCACTCATTTTGCATAATTCCAAGAAAGTTAACCATTTGGTTACATAAAACTGATAAGTGTTTTGCAGGTGCACTTGTAATTTTTCCACTAACACCACCTAAACCTTCACTGATGAGTTGCTTTAAACTCCAACCAGCACAATATCCACTTAGCATACTTAAATCATGTAAATGGATATCAGCATTACGATGAGCATTAGCGATTTCTTCATCATATACTTCGCTTAACCAATAATTTGCAGTAATTGCACCACTATTTGAAAGAATTAAACCACCGATTGAATAAGTAACTGTTGAATTTTCTTTAACTCTCCAGTCATTGACATGGATGTAGTTATCAACAATTTTCTTGTAGTCTAAAAGGGTGTTGGTGTTTCTTAACTTCTCATGATTCTTACGATATAAAATGTAGCTTTTAGCAACATCTGTAAAACCTGTTTCCATTAATGTTTGTTCAACACAATCTTGAATATCTTCAACTGAGATTGCATCATTGACAATTTTTGAATCAAATTTAGAAGTAACAGAAAGTGCTAATAAATTAATTTGGCTTTCATCATATTTTCTATCAACAGATTTGAAAGCTTTGGTAATAGCTTTTGTAATCTTAGAAATATCAAATAAAACTTTACTTCCATCTCTTTTAATAACTTTGTACATAATTAACCCTTAATCAATACCTCTTATTTCAGTATTGATCCCTTCTTTTTCTAGTAAACGAACAAATTCCTTCATTTCATTGAGTAAGTAAGCATGGAAACCTCTTTGAATACAAGTTTCGCTATCCTTATATTCTTGGAGATAATATGTTTTAACTCCTCTAATTAATTGCGCTATCTTTTTAAAATCATCTTCCTCATGGAATTCTTTAATCACTGTTGTTCTGAATTCATAAGGAATTTTGTTTTCTTTTAAGATATCTATCGAAGATAATATATTTTCAATCTTTAAACTTTTTACACCACAGGTTATCGGATATTTATCTATGCTGTTTTTAATATCCATTGCAACATAGTCAAGTAAGGAGAGGTCGATCAACTCTTTTAATATTTTAGGATTGTATCCGTTTGTGTCTAACTTAACTTTAAATCCTAAATTTTTTATTTTTTGAATAAACTCTTTTAGGTCACTTTGTAGAGTTGGTTCACCACCCGTTACGCACACTCCATCAAGTATTCCTTGTCTACTTTTTAAATAACTTAGTACTTCATTTTCATCAATCTCAGGTACATTGATAATTTCTGTAACAAGAGATGAGTTTTGACAAAAAGGACACTTAAATTGACAACCTGGAAGAAAGATAGTACAAGCAACAAGGTTAGGAAAATCTAGCAATGTAAGTTTTTGTAATCCACTTATTCTCATCGTTTGTCGGTATATTTTTCTCCGCTCATTAATAGTAAGGTTGAAAGAGTTTTTTTACAATGATTGAAAATGGTCAAAAATCAAAAAAGGAAGAATTAGTAGATTTCTAGTAGATAAATTTTTGGCGAAAAATTTCTTATCAAAAACCTTGCAAATCTCAAATAAATATGTTTGCTAAAGCCAAATTAAAACTACTTTATTACTAATTATCTACTAATATGAATAAAAAGGACGAAATACTAGATATATTGAACTTTCGTTCGTAAATATTCTTACTTTACGCCATAAATAAAAAATTCTAGTTTCCTCAACTAGAATCTTTATTTTAATTTGCTGCTGCTTCTTCAATAACTTTCTCTTTTGATAAATAATCAATGAAATTATCTTGCTTGGATAAGTCGTCTTTAAATCTTTTAGAGACAGCTAAATAAATTAAGTACATATAAGGAAGACCAAGATTTGTTTCAATTATGCTATTAATAAGTAAGGTCATAATTGAGCTCTCATTCATTGGTCTAATTTGATTAACAAGTAGAGCGAACTCCCAACAGAATTGAACACTTATACCTATTAAATTTAATAGTAAGATATTAACAATTCTTTTCTTATTCATTATGTTGTAGATAATTAAACCTAAATATCCAACAACCAATATTATCGCCATTGCACCATGATATTGAGTTGTTGTTCTGAATGTTTGAATATTGTTTTCTCCACCAAAAAATGAAATTGAAGGAGCTACTAGCCACCAACCTACTATCAAAATCAAATATTCTTTTAAGTATTTATCTCTTTTAAGGCATAACCAAATAAATGCAAAATTAGTTATCCCATAAGAAAGAGACATCCAAAGTAGAACCAATGCTGTATAAGCTTCTGTACTCACTCCACCTACTGTGACTACTCTCGATCCACTAATTAAATAAAAGTATCCATAATCAACTATATAATAGAGAATTCCACCAAAAAGTGACCAAAACAAAGTAATAAACTTTTTTTGATAAATTAATAGACCTAATAATATAAAAATAAAGATTGAATCTAAAATTATGTATAACAAATTAAAATTTCTTGTTGGAGTTATATTCTCCAAACTTTGAGCAAAGTCAACTAAGTTCATTCGTCTAACCAATAAGATAAAGCATCTGGAAAATATTTTGACCAGGCCGATTCATGATGTTTCATTCTTGAATCGTAAACGAGACGGGCTTGATCGTCTTTAAATCCTTTTCTTCTAAGGTATTTAAATGTATAAAAAGTTAAATCTTCAAAACGTCTTTCAAACCCTTGACCACCACAATAGAAATAAAATCTTCCATATTCTTCATGGTCAAAATTTGTCTTAGTTAACTTTTTCTTGAAGAAATTCTTTTGATAAACCAAAAAGGCAGGTGAAAAACATAAAGAATAACTTATTTCATCTTTATATTTCATGCCCATAAAGAAAGACATTAACCCACCCATTGAGGAACCGCCTATAGCTGTATTTAAATAATCACTTAAAGTAAAAAATGTTCTATCTATTAATGGCTTCAAAAAATTCATTATTGAATCGGCGAGTTCTTCTGCGTAGCCTAGTTCTACATCATCTTCGTAATAGGATAAATGGTCGCTATGCGGAGTCATTTCTAGTGTTCTATCTAAATCCTTTTTAGCGCTATCTATCCCAACTACAATACAAGCTTCTTTACGTTTTTTTATTCTTTGTTCGATAGCTTCATCGACATGCCATTCCCCTACATATGATGTGTAATCATCGAATAAGTTTTTTCCATCCATCATATACATAACCGCAAATCTTTTATCAGGGCCATCAAAATCATAGGTACTAGGAAGATAAACTCTCACTAATCTTTTTCTGTCAACGTTATTCACATTAAATTCTAATTCTGCAGTATAAAGATAACCTTTATAAATTGTATTAGGTTTTTTTCTATATAATTCAAAAGGTCCAATATTTAATAATGGCTTCATAACTATAATTATAATTCCTTTTGTCAAACTTTATTAGTAGATTTTATTACTAAAAAACACTATAAAAATGTACTAATTATCTACTAATTATTTACTAGTAATAAAATAATTAGTGTTTTCGCATTCTCCAGTTCTAGTAAAGCGATAAGCCAAAAAGAAAAACGCCCTCAGCGGACGCCTTTCATTTTTGTCTTATTATTTTAATTAGTAATCTAATTGAGCTGGGCTTTCTTCGCTTCCTTTATCATCCTTTTTCTTTTCAGAAACACCTGCTTCTGTAGTGATGAATAAAGCACTAATCGAACTTGAATTTAAGATTGCACTTCTTGTGACTTTAGTAGGATCTACAATTCCAGCTTCAAACATATTAACCCACTTTCCATCTTTGGCATCAAATCCAACACCAGCTTTTTGACGTTTTTGTTTCTCAACAATTACATCTCCGTTGTAACCAGCATTTTCAGCAATTTGATAAAGAGGAGCACTTAAAGAATCTAAGACAACTCTAATACCTTTTTCAACATCTGGATTCTTATCTTTAACTTTGTCTTTCAAAGCTCTTTGGGCATCCATTAATGCAGCGCCACCACCAATAACAATACCTTCACTAACAGCAGCTTTTGTAGCATTTAAAGCATCTTCAATTCTAAGTTTCTTTTCTTTTAACTCACTTTCAGTTGTTGCGCCAACTTTAATTACAGCGACACCACCTGATAATTTAGCAGCTCTTTCGTGGAATTTCTTTTTGTCAAATTCGCTCTTACTATTTTCAGCTTGTGCATTAAGTTCACTAATTCTAGCTTCAACATCTTCTTTAGCACCAGCACCATCAATAATTGTTGTGTTATCTTTAGTAATAGTAACTTTTTTAGCTCTTCCTAATTCTTCCAATGTTAAATTTTTAAGTTCCATATTAAGATCTTTTGAATAGAACTTAGCACCTGTTAAGATTGCAATGTCTTCAAGAATGTTCTTTTGAGCATCTCCAAATTCAGGAGCTTTTGTTGCTACAACATTGAATGTTCCTCTTAATTTATTAACAATTAATGTTGATGTAACATCGTTATCAATGTCATCAGCAATAATTAAGAGTGGTTTATGGGCATCAACTACGCCTTGTAATACTGGTAAGACGTCTTGAATGTTATTAAGTTTTTGATCTGTAACGAGAATATATGCATCTTCAAGTTCAGCAATCATCTTATCTCTATCAGTGACCATATAAGGTGATACATAACCTTTATCGTATTGAAGACCTTTAACTACTTCAAGTTCAGTATCAAATCCTTTAGATTCATCAACTGTGATAACACCATTTCTACCAACAAGGTCCATTGCTTTAGCAATTTCTTCACCAATTTCAGCACTAGAAGATGAAATTGTTGCAACGCTTGCTATATCTTTACTTGTTTCAATAAGTTTTGTGTGAGCAAGTAAATAATCAGCAACAGCTTTTCCAGCTTTTTCAATACCTTCTCTTAAGAAAACTGGGTTACTACCTTTGTTTACATAGTCGATTCCTTTATGAATCATAGCTTGTGCTAAAACTGTTGCAGTTGTTGTTCCATCACCTGCAATATCATTGGTTTTATTAGCAACTTCGTAAACAAGTTTTGCTCCCATGTTAGCGAAGTTATCTTCAAGTTCAATTTCTTTAGCAATTGTAACACCATCATTTGTAATTAATGGTGAGCCATATCCTTTATCTAAAACAACGTTTCTTCCTTTAGGTCCAAGTGTAATTTTTACTGTATCAGCAAGAACATCTACTCCTTTTTCCATTCTTGCTCTAGCATCTTTGCCATATCTAACAATTTTTGCCATGTTTAATACCTCTTTTTACTTAATGACAGCAAGAATATCTTCATCTTTAATTAAAAGATATTCCTCATCGTTTTCCTTATATGAAGTTGTTGAATATTCTTTATAAACAACTTTTGCTCCCTTTACTAATTCGCTATTTTTAACCTCTTCACCGACTTCGATAATGTTAGCAACATTAGCGTCGTCTTTTTTAGTTGTAGAAAGAATGATTGATCCAACCTTCTTTTCTTCAACTTTTTCTTTCTTTAAAACTAGATAATTTTTTAATGGTTTTATCATTTGTTTTTACCTCCAAGCACAATATATTTTAAATCACTTTTTAGCAATTGCAAGTGGCGAGTGCTAATTTTTCAAAAATAAATTTGTATATCAGAAAAAATAAATCACCTTTCTAAAATATTCATTAAAACATATTTTTTAAGTAATACATTTAAGAGTTTTTCTAAAAAGTTGCTAAGTTAGTTGCTAAGTAAACTGTAATTTTTTACGATAAAAATGCTTATACTTTTAAATATGTATACACCTCCTTTTAAAATAACATCCAAAACAACTTTTTTGTTAAGTCAAATTGAAGAAGCACTTTCTTCAACTGCTTTTAAAACACTTAAAAGTTCTCTTCAATCATATAAAGATTGCAATCTAATCAAATCAGTACAAGCAACCTGTGCAATTGAAGCAAATTCTCTTTCTTTAAATGATGTAAAAACATTTTTAATGGCGTTAAAGTTGTTGGAAATGATAGAGAAAATCTTGAGATAATAAACACTAAAACATCATACGAAATGATCAATAATATCAATCCTTTTAATGAAAAGAATCTAATTGAAATACACAGAGTTTTAATGAACGGATTAGATCAAAGAAATTGTAAATATAGACTTCGTTCGGAAGGTGTCTTTGATGGAGATCGATGCGTTTTTATGGCGCCTCCTTCTTCTCAAGTTCCGTCTTTAATGAACGATTTATTTAAACAGATAAATAAAGCCAAAAATGAACTATCACCTCTAATATATTCAAATATTTCCCATTATGAATTTGTGTTTATTCATCCTTTTAATGATGGTAATGGCAGATCAGCTAGACTATGGAGTAAACCTCTTCTTTCTCAAATAGATAATTTTTTTTAAATTCTACCAATCGAAGAAGAAATTAAACTAAAACAACAGGAATATTATAAAGCGATAAGCACTTCAAATATTGAAGGCGAATCAACTGTTTTTTTTAATTTTATGTTAGAAATAATTCTAAGTTCATTAAAGAAAGAACTTATTAAAAAAGATCCACGAAGGATCTCATAACCTTAAAAATTACTTCTTTTTAAACTCTAACTTATCAAGAATAAGACTTCTATCAGCATCTAAATCTTTTAAAAATTCTTCAAAATATTCATAATCAACTTTATCAAAGTCTTGTGGAGCATGAGCATCAACTCCAAAAATAAGTTGGTTTTTGTGTTTCACAGCTTTTTCAAAGAAAACTGGACAAGGATAATGATAACAACTTCTTCTCATTGCAGCGTATTTATTATTGGTTTCGCCATTAATATTAATTTCAAGTGGTATATCTAATTCTTTAGCAACTTCACAAATTTTATCCATTAATTTGTCCATTTTTAAAGAAATGAATTGATAATAATTTAATATAAAATCTGGGTGACATACATAAGAAAAATATCCAGTTTTCATTCCTTTAATTAAATCGTTAACATATCTTTCAAAAGCATTTTCATCATTAATAAAGTTTGGATAAAAGATTGGTTCACCATTGCTATCATATTTACAATGTTGACCTAAAATTAAATAATCTAAATGATGCTTATTAAATAATTCTTTATAGTATCCGTCTCGATCTTCCATATATTCAATCTCAAGACCAATATAAATATTGATTTGATCTTTATATTTCTCTCTTAAACTATTAATAGAGGATATATAGTCTTCAAAATCATGTTCAAAATCCATTCTCATTGATGGATGATGGATTCCTTTAAAAGGGGCATGATCAGAAAAGCCTAAATTTTTATAACCTAAAGCTATAGCTTTTTTTACATAATCTTCATCAGGATTAGGTAATGCATGTCCACATCTAAATGTATGTGTATGGTAATTTGAAATAAGTTTTTTCATCTCAAAAATTATATAGTTATTCCCTTTTAAAGTTAATATTTTAGATTTGTTAGATTTAAAAAATGTCCTTTTACTAAAGGACATATAAATAAACACTTAAGAATTGAAGAACGATACCAGCTGATACAAAGAAATGAAATACGGTATGCCACCAAACACTATGTTTTTTACCTATTCCATAAAGTATTGCTCCGATAGAAAAAGAAATTCCACCAATTAGTAATAACAAAAATCCAGCAAGACCTAAAGCGTTATAAAGTTCTAAAAAGTTTAAAATTATCATCCAACCAGCACAAATATATATTGCCATTGAAAGACCACCAAACTTTTTAATATTAACTGAATTCATTGTAATACCAAGCGCAATTAACGCCCAAACAATCGCAAAAATTAAATATCCGCTCCACTCGGTTCCTTGAATTCCCCATAAAGGAAGATTTCTCATTGTTATCAAACAAAATGGAGTATATGTACCTGCAACCAAAAAGAAAACGAAGTCGTGATCTAAAACTCTAAGTACTCTTTTCCCATTGTTTTTAGCAAGTGCATGATATATACAAGATATAGTCATACAAACAATAATTGCAAAACCATAAATTGCACAACTTACATAAGCAAAAGGATCATGAAGTGGAATATGAAGTCCATTTGGAGTATAAATACCTCCAATTTTGCACATCATTAAAATGAGGGCAATAATTCCAAATATGCCAGTTAAACCATGACTTATCGAATTCCAGAGTTCGTGTGAAAGTCTATAATTTGGTAATTCAATATCTCTTACAGCCATGACAATATTATATGTGCAAGCATATTAAAAAATAAAGAAAATTAATAAAAACTTACGCAAAATTTAATTTAAATTTAAAGATTAAAGTCCAAGGACGCCTTTTGTGTAGTCGTCACTATAGCCAACGTAGCAAGAACCAGTTACAACAAAATTTGAAAACTTTTGACTTTCATCGCCTTCAAGATTGCCATTTTCTTCAACAAACTTATAAATTAAATTTGCTTCATCAGCAGAGCCAAGTTCATAAATTCCAGCAGAGTGTGTTCCTGAGTCATCAACTTTTACAGCATAAGTTAAAGATAAAATATCAACTCCTTCTTTAATATCAGTAATTGAACCAGCCGCAAGAAGTCCAGCATTAATCAACAATTCTAAAGCGTTTAACTCGTCTTGATTATTTTCTGTTGTTATTTGTTCAACTTCAAATTCATTCTTTTTCAAAGCTTCAATCATGCTAGCAGCACTTTTGCCACCACATGAAGTGAGTGAGAGCATAAAAACAGCACTCAACATAATAAGGTTTAGAATTTTTCTCATAGTATTTTCCCCTCGTAATTTGTATATAAATTATAACCTATGACTCAAAAAATAGCACTAGTATCCGTAAAGATTGACATAAGCAAATATTTGTAAAGCGTTTTTCAATAATCAAATAAGAAAAATAAAATTACTAAAGCACATAACACTTGCGAAACGTAAGTTCTGCTAAAATTAACGAACAATTTTTTATAAAAACCACAAAGAATCAAACAAGAAAAACTAGTTTTAAACTGCCAAAAATCATTAAAATATAAAAGTTTTGCAATGTTTTTAATTCTACTAGTAGACTTTTAGTAGTTATCTAGTAGATTTTGCATTAATATTTTTACGTTTAAAGATACTGCTTTAGTAAGCTCCTACTACTTCGTTAGATATATTTTTCTCAAAAAAGAAAAGACCACCGCAATAGGGTGATCTTTTTCTAAATTATTAGCTTTTAAAATTATTCAGCTGTCGTAGGTTCTTCTGCTGGTTCATTATAATAAGCAGATATTTCTGAGAAGTTTGGCCACTCATCTTTAGTGTTTTGACCTGATTCATCAATTCCATTCCGACATGCATAAATTTCAAATTTAGTTGTTGTAATTGCTTCACTTAGTGTTAATGTCCAGGTATTTTCATCCTCAGGATCTTGGACAAATGTGCCCATATCACCATCTTCGGTTACACCTACTCCGTATTCTTTTGAATTAATCCAAACAGTTATACTACGTTTTGGCATACCTGCTCTATCTTCACCAGTCCAGAAGTAAATTTCAAGTTCGTTGAAGGTAATCTCAATTGTCAATCACGGATATAAAATGTCCAAATTAATCCGTGATTGACACATAAAAAAAGCCACTTTTTAAGGCTGTGCGAGTTCCTTATTTAACGGAGTGGCTCTTTCTTTTATATAGAAGGATAAATCTATAAAAGCAAATTTAATTAGTTGAGGAATTTTCTGAAATCTGGAAAGAAATATCCGCTATCTTCTTCCTCATAATCTTCACTGTAATTGTTTTCGTTTTCTTCAACATTTCTTAATTCTTCTAATAATTCTTTTTCTTCATATTTCATATCGTTGTTCCTCCTTGAACAACTATATATTAACTGACCTTTAAAATATGTAAAGTAATAAAAAATGCGATAACCATCGAATGAAAACGCTTTCAAAAGTTTTAGAAAATGAAAAAAAGCGATAATAATCGCATTATTTAAATTGCAAAATTTATTTTATGAAAGTGGTTACATATTTAGGCTTTTTCTTTAATGTGGAAAAGCTTTTTAAAAACACTAAAAATTACTTCCTCGTTTTTAATAATTAACTCTCTTAATTTCATTAATCCAATAAGCAATAACGGACCAACAATTACATAAATGCCTATCATTATCCATTCATAATAATGGAAACTTTTAAATAAAGAAAAGTTAAAGAAATCATTAAAAATTAAACTGAATTGTTCTGTTAAATTGTTGGCTTGTTTTAAATACCCTGGATTGAAGAAAACATCTGGAAAAGCCATCGCTGCAAGTAAAGATAAAACGACACCTACACTGGAAACCATTGCAGTATATTTTTTAAATGGATAACAAATATAAAGCAAAACACAAAGTCCACTAATAGTAACATTTACAACAATTAATGATTCCCAGTGTTCAATGCCTTGAGGAACAATAGCATTTATTATTACTGGTAATAAACCAGAAATAGTTAATAAAGAACCAAATACAACTGATTTAGATATAACATTAGTTACAAAATTGCCTTTTATAGCTTCAGGTGAACTTGGTTGAATTGAAAGTAAGAAGCCACAAAGAGCGATTGAAATAAATTCATAAATATAAACTGATTCAATCTCGATTGGCAATCCAGTTGACATAAAAACACTTAAAAAAGAGAAAATACCAATAAAGAAAGATTTAGTTAAAAATAAAAGAACAGATCGCATGATGTTTGAAACTACTCTTCTTCCTTCCTTAAAAACTAAAGGCAGATGAGAAAAATCATTATCAAGTAAAACGACATCACTTACAGCTTTTGCACTATCTGCTCCATTATTCATTGCAATTGAGCAATCGGCTTGTCTTAAACTTGTTGTATCGTTAACACCATCTCCAATATA
The DNA here is from genome assembly GCA_944336335.1 of uncultured Bacilli bacterium. Taxonomy (GTDB): domain Bacteria; phylum Bacillota_I; class Bacilli_A; order RFN20; family CAG-826; genus Onthovivens. The sequence goes on from CALVLC010000029.1 coordinate 21,521, forward strand.
ACCTACTTTATGATTCTTTTCTTGTAGACATCTAATGATTTCCTGCTTTTGATCAGGGGTTGTTCTCCCAAATATTGTGTATTTTTCAACAATGTCTTTGATTTCACTAATTTCAAAATTTTCCATTGAGATATATTTATCATGGTTTAAAACCCCGGCCATTCTAGAAACTTCTTTTACGGTTAAAGCATTATCACCACTTATTATCTTTATATCAATATTCAAATTATTGAAATAATTTAGAGTATCTTTAATTCCTTTTCTTAGTTCATCTTCAAGAAGAATAATAGCAAGATCTCCTTGAGAGTTTGCAAAACCCAAAACTCTATATCCTTCTTTTTGATATTCCTTAGCTTTATTTTTGTTTGCTTCCTCGTTTAAAACATATTCTGGTGCACCAAGTCGATATGTTTCATCATTTTCAAAAGTAACTTCGCTATACTTAGTTTGTGATGAAAAAGCTTTAAAGTTTTTTACTGTTAAGATTTCTTCACTACCATATTTTTTAACAAGTGCTTTACCTGTTTCGTTATTGTCTTTCATTGCATTAAAATATGATTTAAAAATCGTTTTTTCATTAAAATCCTGGAGTTTTACTAGGTTTTTGAATAAAAAGTGCTGAGTTGTCAGAGTTCCAGTTTTATCTAAACAAAGTGTGTCGACTCTACTTAAATTCTCAATTGCATATAATTCTTGAACCATGGTTTGATGGCGATATAACTTCACAATTGAGGTTGATAAAGTAATTGTTGAAAGCAAAATCATACCAATAGGAATCATACCAACTAAACTAGCTGCACATTTTGTTAAGACGTCTGGAGTAAACACCCAATGTGGTCCACCAATTAAACTTTCACCAACATAAAACATTTTAATTCCGACAACTAAAACAACAGGAATTAAACAAAAAATTAAAATCTTAATAATTTTATGTATGTTAATTAGAAGTTCAGATTTCTTTTTTGTAATTGATGAAATCTTACCTTCAAGTTTAGCGATATAGGTTTCTTTACCAACTTTTTCAGCAATTAAATAAGCATATCCATTTATTACAAAACTTCCTGATAAAACCAAATCGCCTTTTTTCTTTATTATTGGTTTACTTTCGCCAGTTAAATTACTTTCATTAACTAAAAGTTCACCTTCCATAAGCCTTAAATCACAAGGCACTTCATTTCCGGATTTTAAAATTAATGTATCACCTAAAACTACATCTTCAAGTTTAATATTTACTTCTTTTTCATCTCTAATTCCTAAACAAGTCGGACTAGTGATGAGCTTCATCTTTTCTAAAGTATGTTTTGAAGCTTCTTGCGAAACAATGCTACACATGGCATTAAAAAAGATAACAAATAAAAATCCATATTTTGTTATTGGAACGTATTTAATTCCGTTTGGATAAAAAATCTGAAATAATAAGAAAACTAAAGCTAAAATGTATAAAATTACATTAAAAAAAGTAAAGAAACTTTCACAAATAATTCTTAAATGCGATTTCCCTTTAACTTTTTCTCTATAATTTGTTTTATTTTGTCGGGTTAACTCTTCTACTTTTTCAAGAGTTAACCCTTTTTTATATGTTTCCATTAAATATCCAACTCAGCAACAACGAGTGAATCTATATTTTCTTTTTTAGTAATATTTAATTTAACTTTATCTCCATTGAAATAAACTCTCTTACTCATTGTTTCTTTTCCGTGATTTATAAAAATTTCACAACTTGTTTTATCAAGTAAAACAAGCAAAGCTACTTCTTCATTATATTCAAAAATACTTGAATCAATTAAATCTCCACTTCTTAAATGCAATTTGTCTTTATAATAAAGAAGCTCTAGAACTATTTCTTCTTTTTCGTTAACAAATTCTATTTTACATTCATCAAAGGCTACAATTTTTAATAAACAAGTTGTGCTAATAAATCCACCAAAATATTTAAATTGTTTTTTAACGTGTTTTTGAATTTCTTTATATGGTTTTTGTACTACAAAGCCATTTTCTATCGCTAAAAGTCGAGGGTAAGTAAAAATTCCACAACTTCTCAGATCGTTTGCTTGTTCAATTGGTTTATAATCCCAAGATTCAAACCACGAAATTAAAGCTAATTCGCTCTCTTTAGTTTTGAAAAGTTGAGGAGCATAAAAATCTCTTGATCTATCTAATTCACCACAAGTTAAGATAGCAAAGTAATTATTTTCGAGATCCATATCTAATACTAAATAACCAGTTGTATGAGTAACATTTCCATCATTGTCTTTTGCTATTTTCGAATAAACTAAAATGTAATTTTCGCCCAGTTTACCTATAGCTGGACATTCAACCATCTCACCAAAAACTTCGAGTGGTCCAATCTCAAACGCATATACAAAATTATCTAATGTTTTACTTTTTAAAACGATGACTTTGCCTAAATTTTCTTCTTTATCTTTACTTGCGATAAATAAATAATATGTATCTTTTTCTTTATAAATATATGGATCTCTAAAATTTTCAGTATCGTATAAAGGTAAGGTGTGTTCTTTAACTATTTCTTTAAAATCAGTCGTAAAGTTATATCCATCATACGAAAAGCCTGCAGAAATAGACTCTTTTCTATAATTTGGTTTTTCAATATGCTTTGTAAAAATTAAATGAATACCTTCTTCGTTGGAAATAACTGACCCACTAAATATGCCATCAACTTCTTTATTAGGAGCTAACGCGACTTTAAAGGAATCAAACTTCAATAAATCTTTACTCTTAGCAACCCCAATAGAAATATCGTTCCAATAATTTTCATATGGATTATATTGGAAAAAGATTCGATAACTATCATTAAAATAAATTATGCCGTTTGGATCATTAATCCACCCTTTAGGTGCATAAAAATGATACGAAGCAAGAGCTTCATCTTTTAATTTTACACTATTAATTTCGCTTACTTTTTCTTCCATGAAAATATTGTATCATGTGAAAATCTAATTGTTATGACAAAATTAATTATATCGCGTCAAACAATCTGCCTAAATCACTTTCTTTGAATTCAAAAAATTTGCCATCATCTGTCGAAATACTATATGTTCTAGCAAAACGATCAAGTTTATAAACAAAACCTTCGCCTCCGTCGTATTCGCCTTGATGATAAATCTTAACTTTTTGATTTACCTTGAGTTTCACAATTATGCTGCTCCTTAAAAAATATATATTTAACGACAACCTCATTATAGCATTTTATTTTATTTTGCAACGACGAGAAAAAATCATGAAGGGACTATTAAAATTACAATTAATTTACATTTTGTTTGCATCTTAAAAGTCATTTTTCAAAATACGCCATTATCAATTGTTTTACCTTATTCTCCATCTTCAAAAACTCAAGTTCAGGATATCGTGCAGCCATTATTTTAAGATGGATTAACTCATTTTCTTTATAATAATGGATTTCATAATCTTTAGATAATTCTAAATAATTAACATCAATTCGATTGTTCTCATTATAGTATTTAAGTAACTTCTTCTCTCTTTTATCTAAATTAGTAATCCTTTCTTCTTTGATGTTTTTATTATCAATTAAATAAACATAGTAAGAATCTTGAAGTTTATAAGCTATCGAAATGATTTGAGACATATCAAGATTTGGATTTTCTTTAGCTGTTTTCTTTAAAGCTTCTAAAAGAGAATAATTCTCGTTTTGAATTAAAGAAGCAAAATCACTAGTTACTTCAGCTTTATTCTTTGGCTTTTTATGAGTCGCCTTATACTCTTTTATAAAGTTAGGATCAATAAAAGCCTTTAAAATAGGAACTTTAATAAACATATTTAAAAAACTGACGAGTTTATTAAATGATTTTTCTACTTCTTCGTCGTTTAAATCATAATAACGATGTTTCTTATTTTTTAACCTAACGTCGATATAATTAGTTAAATCAGTATTTCGTTTTAAAGCTTTACTTGAAAGCTTTAAAACTTTATTGAAGTAATAAGTAAAGAAAGAAAAGTTTGCAAATATATTAAAAGATAAGTCATTTACTTTAAAATAATTATCTAGTTCATAAACCGTAACATCTACTTCATAGTTATTATCTAAAACTTTGTCTGAAGAAATAATGATTTTACCAAGATCTGAGTAGACCATGCATTTTTCAATATAATTCGTTTTATAACTTCTATCTTTGTCGAGCATATCTTCTTTAACTTTAAATTTGAATAATGGTTTTGCTTGAAACATTCTTGCTAAATCAGAAATAAATTCGTTAAAGAAAATAGGGAAATGAGAATAACCATTTAAATCAAAATTATCGTTTGAATTTATAAAATATCCTTCAAGTCGATAATCAATCTGTTCTTTTATAGGAAAAGGATACGCATTATCAATGGTTAAATCACTAAATTCATATTTATTGAAAATATCAATAATGCTGTTTTGATTAACCTTATAATCTTTGTGGTCGCCTTTAATTCGTAAAATATAGTTCCCATCTTCTTGAAGATTGATTTCAAATGCTTTTGTCTTTTCTACGCTACCTAATTCGTTATATTTAAATGATTTTAATATTTTGGACATATTTTATACCTCAAATGGTTATATTTTTTATCATTATACTATAATTTAGTGAATATTAAAAATCCGCCCACAAGAGGCGGATGATAGATCAATAAATTCTCTTATTCTTATTTATTAATATATTTTCTTAAACAATCAAAGGTTTCATCACTTAGATCATGTTCAATCTTACATGCATCATCAGCAGCAACTTCCGGATTAACTCCAATAGAAATGAAAAAATCTCTTAATGTGCAATGTTTCTCATATGTTTTTTGAGCGATTTCTAAGCCTTCTTTAGTAAGATTTAAAAAACCAGTTTCATGACTTACTTCGACTAAGCCTTTATCTTCAAGTTTTTTCATGGCTATTGAAATCGAAGGTTTGCTAAAACTCATATCGTTTGCTAAATCTATTGAACGAACATTACCGATTCTTTCTTTTAAAATTAATATTCTCTCTAAGTAATCTTCTAATGATTGGTTGTTTTTCATTCTTCTTCCTCGCTATCAATTTTCTTTATTATAATACTTAAATTTTCTTTATCAAAACAGTTGCTTATTATATTGAGTTAGTATAAACTAACTATAGTAATTTAATTAAGCTTTATCCTTAATTCTCCTTATCTAGTTAAATTACGTTTCCTTAAGATGAGCAATAGCTCATCTTTTTTTCTTAATAACGGAAATATTCTTTAACTAATGACTTATCACCTTCAATTAAAAAGTCCGCTTTTTTTAAAAGTAAAGCTCTATCGCATAGTGCTTCAGCACATCTTTTATCATGTGTAATAGTAATCATTGTGTTGCCAGTTTCTTCATGGATCTTATTTAATATTTCGACTAATTTTTTTAAAGAATTGTAGTCTTGACCAACTGTTGGTTCATCAAGTAAAAGAACCTCAGGTTTCATCGCTAAAATTGTAGCGATTGTAACTTTTCTTTTTTGTCCTTCAGAGAGTGATTGAGGATGTCTATCGCATAATTTTTCTAACGAGAAAAGTTTAATAATATAATCAGCATAATCTTTATTAAAGGCATTAAAGTAAATTTCATCTTTAACAGTTTTCATAAAGAGTTGATAGTTAGGATTTTGATAAATTACACCAACCTTTTTAAACCATTTTTTGTCTGGCTTGTTTAGTGTTTTTTCACCATCTTTTAAATAAGAAACATATCCACTTTTAACTTTGTTTAACTTAGCAATCACTCGCATTAAAGTTGTTTTGCCAATGCCATTTTCACCGAGCAGCAATGCTCTTTCTCCTTGATAAATATCAAAGCTTAGGTTTGATAAAATTGTTTTATCTTTAACCGAATAATTTATATCTTTAAAAGAAAATATTGGGTTTTTGCAATGTTTTTGATTAATATCATTGATTATTATGCGTTTAATTTCTTCTTGATTATATGTCGAAATGTCCATTTCAATAACGCTTTTATTTTCAATTTTTAATATTTTAGAAACATAAGGTTTAATTAAATCAATACGATGTTCAGCAACAATTACAGTAAAACCTTTTTTCGTTAACGATAAAAGTATACGCATTAAATCAATGGAGGATTCTTCGTCTAAATTAGCTAGTGGCTCATCTAAAATTATAATTTTTTGACCCATTAAAAGAGTTGAACCAGTTATCAATTTTTGCTTTTGTCCGCCTGATAATTTCCTGCAAACTGCTTTTCTATCAAGTTTAAAAATTTTACTTATTAATGATATTTTTTGTTCAATAGTTTCTTTCTTTAAACCTAAGTTTTCTCCGCCAAAAGCTAGTTCGTCTTCAACATATTTTTCTATTATTTGATTGTCAGCATTTTGTAAAACAATTCCAACATCTATACAAATTTCACTAACTTTTTTATTGATGATATTTCTATCATTAATATCAATTTCACCACTTGCTTCACCATAAATCAAATTAGGGATAATTCCACTTAACAAATAAATTAAAGTAGACTTTCCTTCACCACTTCCGCCTGTTAAAAGAACAAATTCACCTTCATTAATTGAAAAATTAACCGCTTTTAAAACGTATTCATCAGCATATTTAAAAGAAAGATTTTTAACGTCGATTACTTTTTTCATAAAACAGTCACCAAAACAATAATTGCGATAATTGCGAGCAAAAACAAAACATCATATATTGTTAAATATTCTTTTCGATAAATTGTATAGTTCTTGCTTTTTAAGTCAAAACCACGAGTTTCAATGCTTAACGATAAGGTATCACTTATATCAACAATTCTTGTTATAAAAGGTATCAAAAATGCTCTATATAAAACTTTTGGATTCAAAATATTATAGCTTCCTCTAGTTTTCATCGCTTCTTTTATTCTTTTAATTTCTTCAGTTAAGGTTGGCATAAAAGAAAACACAATTAATAAACCAATAACCATTCCTCTAGGCATACGAATTTGAGATAAATTTCTAGTCAATCTTTCAGCTCCAACACTCATTCCAGGTAACATTCCAACAGTAAAAGAAGCAATTCTATTTACCATGAAAACAGATTGATCAATACTACTCGAACTCAAATATGTAAAAAGAAAGAAAAAAGAGCCAAATATCGCTAAGAATATAAGTCCTTTCAAACAAGTTTTATAGTTGATGAAAAGAAAAGAAAGTAAATAAACCGCTACTAAAAAATAGGTACATTCATAGTGTTGAGCATAAACTAAACCAAAAATTACTATTGTTAAACCTGTTAAAATAGCTAAAAGCGGATAAAGATTGTTGTATTTATAAGTTAAGAAATTTCTCACTTCTTAATAACTCCAGCTTTCTTTAATTCTCTTGTAACAATAATCCCAATAAATGCACCTAATGCACAAACCGCAATAACAGCAACGCTCATTCCAATTGCTGTTCCAACATCACTTCCTATAAAAGCACTGACTGCTTCGCCTTCTTCACCAGTAAATGAATAGAAAAATTTATACCATAAATATAAAAATGGTAAGGTAAGAGGCATATATAAAGTTGCAGCAAAAAATGAAGCCCAGTCAGATTTATATCCTCTGAAAATTAAAAGAGTTAAAGCTTCACAAATTAGTGCACATAATAAAAGACAAAAGCACATAATAGTGTTCATAAAAATTAGAACTATCCCACTAAAAAACGACATGAATAAAAGTGCGCCTGGTTTTCTAACTTTCATCATTCCTATTGCAGGAAATAAAGAAAACTGAACCCCTAAACAAAGTTCAATAATTCCAAATATTGGAATGTTTGAAACTAAAGGCATGAAGGCACCAGTTAAAAGCATAATTGCGCTAATTATTGCTAAAAATACAACATCTTTTATCTTGTATTTTTGAAAGATTTTTTCTTTATTTTGGCTACTTTCTTTATCAATAACCTCGCAATTCTCAACTATTTTTCCTGCTTTAGTGTCAGTTTCTTCATTTTCAATAGAACTTAATTTATCTATTAATTCGTCAATTTTATTATTATTTTCGCTCATTGTTCTTCACCTCAATTAATGTATTATTTTCAAAACGATATATTCTATCAGTTATAGCCATAGTAGAATCTCTATGCGAAACAAGTATAATCGCATGGTCTTTTTTAGCATCTAAAATAGACTTTAAGATAACGCCTTCATTTATTGCGTCGACATTACTTGTTGGTTCATCAAGTAATATCATTGGAGCATCTTTTAAGAAAGCCCTAGCAAGTCCTAACCTTTGTTTTTCACCACTTGATAAATTGTCTCCCATGGATTCAACTTCACTTTTATAACCACTAGGAAGACTTTCAATGAAAGTGTGAATATTTGCTTTTCTAGTAGCATTAACAACTTCATTAAAACTTGCATTTTCGTCTGCTACTTTAATGTTTTCTAAAATGCTTTCGTTAAATAAATAAGTAGATTGTAGAACAATACTTACATTATCTTTTAATGAATTAGAATTAATTTCATCGATATCAATTCCGTTATATAAAATCTTTCCGCTATCTTTTTGATAAAATCTTAAAAGAAGATTTAATATTGTTGATTTTCCGCTTCCACTTGGACCAACAATTCCGATGATTTCTCCTTTTTTGATCTCAAAATTGACATTTTTAATTAATTCTTCATCCTTCTTAAAAGAAAAATTTAAATTTTCTACTTTTAAGCTTTCAAAACTAAAGTTCTTACCATTTTTAATTTCATTAACAACAGGTTTTTCTTCAAGAAGATTTAAAACTCTATCTCCACTTGCAAAAGTTTGAGTTAAATTAGAAGGTAAATTTGAGATTGCAAGAACAGGGCCAAAACTACCAGAAACAGCAACTACTCCAACAATCATATTACCTAGTTCTAGTTGATTATTATAAAAAAGAATTAGTCCAATTCCTAAAGAAAGGACAATAAAAATGGCAACTGTTAATTCTGTAATTGCCATAATTAAAGCATTTTTATTTTTCATTGATTTTGTAATCTTTAAAAGTTCTTCACTCTTTTCATTTACAACGTTAATTCTTTCTTTTTCTTTATTATGAAAAATGATTTCTTTTATACCTTTGATTGAATCAAGAAAATATGAGTTAAATGAAGAAAAGCTAGAACGATATTTAACTCCACTCTCCTTTAAAAATTTTGAATAAATTAAAGGTAAAACAATACCAATTAATATAAATCCAATTAAAAGGACTAGAGATAGATACCAACTAGACATAAAGCCGACAAAAAGAAGTACAGTTAGAGAAACTAACAAAGCAATACATATTGGTGAAATAGTATGCGCATAAAATACTTCAAGTGTTTCAATGTCAGCAGTTAATATTGCAATTAAATTTCCTTTTTGTTTCTGGTTTAAAGTCTCTTGATCCAAAGTACGTAACTTAGCAAAGATTTTTGTTCTAAATATCTCTAAGATTTTAAATGCAATATAGTGGTTTGAATATTGCTCGAAATATCTCAAAACTCCACGTAAAATACCAAAAGCAATAGCTAGTCCAATAATCCACTCATAAGATATAAAGATCTCAGCCCCTAAAAATTTTGCAACACCAAGTGCCCCAAAAATTGTGACGCCCATAGATGAAATAAAACCTAAGGTACCATTAAAAACTGCTAAAATCATTACTAAAGCAAACGGCCCAAGTAATTGAATTAATTTAAGCATTATTAAAAGACCGCTTCTTCTTAACTTATTACGCATTTTCAAGTACCTCACTATTATTTTTATAGCCTTCTTCTAATTCTTTTTGTGAAGAATATAAAGCACAATAAGCTCCATTTTTCTTCATCAAAGATTCATGAGTGCCAGATTCGAGTACTTTTCCAGATTCTAAATAATAAATCTTGTCTGCTTTAACTACATTGGCTAGCCTGTGGGAAATCAAAATAACAGTATGCTTTTTGGCAATTTCCATTATGTTATTCATAATTATTTCTTCACTATAAGTATCAATATTAGATGTTGCTTCATCAAAAATATAAATTTCTTTTTCTCTAATGAGGTTAATAGCAAGCGCCAGTCTTTGCTTTTCACCACCTGAGATATTTGTCGAATCTTCGTTAATTATGGTATCAAGGCCAGATTCTAAATTACTCAAAGAATCTAGTTTCACTTCTTTAAGTGCTTTGGTGATTTCTTCATCAGTAACATTTTCGTTAGCAAATTTAAAATTATCTCTGATTGAAGAATTAAAAATATATGTATTAGAAGAAATAAACGCCATTTTAGAATAATAAGATTCGCGTGAAAAATTGTCTAATCTTTTCCCGCCAATCAAAATTTCGCCCGAAGTTACTTCATGTTGTCTTGAAATTAAACTAACTATTGTTGATTTTCCACTTCCTGAATAACCAACAATTGCTGTTAATTCATTTGGCTCAAAATCAATGGAGACATCTTTTAAAACGTATTTTTCACTATCTTCATATTTGAAAAATACGTTTTTAAAAGTAATTTTCCCATTATTTACCTCGTCTTTTCCCCAAACTGGATCTTTGGTTTCTAAAAGAGAACTTATCTTTTTACCAGCACTTACGCCATTCATTGCAACGTGAAAAGCGCTTCCTAAACTTCTTAATGGTAAGAAAAATTCAACAGCTATTAAAATTAAGAATAATGCAAAAAAAGGACTCAAACCAAAATTTATGGTTTCACTTATTGAAAGAGCAATTCCTAATCCTGCACCACCAAAAGCGACTAAATCCATAATCGTTGTGCTAGCAAGTTGCATAACTAGAACTTTCATAGTAATTTTTCTAAATTCTTCGGATTTTACTTCCATTTTTTTCGCATATTGTCCATCAGTGTTATAGACTTTTAGTTCTTTTAATCCTTGTATGCAATCTAAAAAACTATCTCCCATTGAGATATATTTTCCCCAATATTTTGCAAAAATTCTTTTTGCGTATTTACTAACAGCTACAATTGAAATTGGAATTAATGGAACACAAACCAATAAAACCAAACTTACTTTCCAGGAAATAAAAACACTTATTACAAATAGGATAAGTGGAGCTATCATCGAATAGAAAAATTGTGGTAAATAAGTTGAATAATATAGGTCAAGTTGTTCGACTCCTTCTAAGCAAACTTGAGTTAACCCAGCAGACTTAACATCGCCTTGACTTCTCGTGCCTAAAGATAAAATTTTAGAATATGCTTTTTCTCTAATTTCTTTTTTAACTTCTCTCCCAAGTTTATCTTTCAGTTTGTTAGTAAAGTATGTTGTTAAAAATCTTCCACCAATAACTCCTAAAAATCCTAATACGATGTAAACGTAAGTTATAGCATCAGAATTGTTAAAAGCTTCATAAAAAGACAAACAGATTAAAGAAGTAATTCCTATATTAAAAAAGAGACCTAAAATCATTAAGGCGACAACAATGAAAATATATTTTTTGCTATTTCCGATTAGTTTAAATAGTTCTTTGTCTATCATTTTTAGCCCTCATTTCTATTTTTTTCTTCTCTCTTTTAGTTTCAATCACATGGTTAATTGCAATTATCGGATGGTCGAATAACATTCGAGGACCGCTATATTTCATAACTTTTCTAATCTTTTCCCTCATTTCAGGCTCGTAACAATGGATCTTACAGTTAGAGCAAAAAGGTTTATTTTTCTTCCAAGGACAAACGCTTCTTCGATATTTAACATAATCAAGTAATGCATTGCACTCTTCGCAGAGCTCACCTTTTTTTGTTTTATGGCGTCCATGACAATACTTTTTGATCATGAGTGTAACAACTTCTATCTCTTTTTCTTTGTCTAAATTCATAACAGTTAGTAGTATTTAACTTTAGTTATATTAAACAAAAAAGTTAGTCTTGTCAAACTAAGATTAGTTATATCTAACATGCACAAAAATTAAAATAGTTATCGCTTTACAAATTTTCTTCGATTTGAAAAATTTTAATTATCTTTCTTTATTTTCCGACTAGAAAAATCTATTTGCTAACAAGTCATCTATAATGGCTTCGTATTTATTAACACGTTTTTTTGTGAGAAAATATGCGGTTTTTGCAGTGATGTTTTTATTTTTCTCAATATTTTTAATATCTATATTCTCTTCTGAAAAAGCTAAAACAAGGTAATCATCTTTAAAAATTAAAATGAATCCGTTTTTAAGTTTTTCATCGATTTTATTTACAGTTTCAATCATAAGAGGTTTAACGAATTTAAATCCAGCCATTTTATCAGTAGCATAGAAATTATATTTTTCGTTAGCCCTTATATCTTCAGTTTCAAATTTATTTTCGTTTTTAAAGACTGACGAAAATGGAGTTAAAAACTTTTTACTTCTTATTTCGACAACGTCGTTTGCACTCTTTCTAAAGTTAGTAAAGACCATAATAGTGCCTTTAAACTTAGTGTTTACAATACTTTTATCTTTAATTTTGTGTACTGAATTATATATACCAACAAAAGCCGTTCCTAAAACACCAAGTTCAGGTGCTGCTAAAATAAAAGACATTAATTCTGTTAAATTTGATGAACTAGTAACTTCAACTATAGAAATATTTCGATCTTTTTTAGTAACAAGAATTTTCTCGCCACTTTTCATTACTTCGAAAGGACAAATATCAAACTCTTTTAATAAATTTGAACTTACTCTACTATATGGATCATAAATTACTTGACCACCAAAAGAAGTTACTATTGCTTGTTTTATTAGTTGTTTTTTAATTGCTTGGTCTTTCTTTTTGTCATTTTCTACAAACGTAAAGCAAAAAAGACCCATAATAAATATCATTGAGCCAAAAGTAATCATTATGACCATTTCAGTTGTGCCGTTAAGAACTAAAAATACTATTCCAAGAGCAAGCATAATTAGCCCAACTAAAGCCATTCCACTAAAAGCAAAAATTAGTAACTTCGCTTTTAAAGTTAAGACATACTTTTCAGGTAATTTTTCTATTTCTTTATCTGTATAAAACTTGTTTTTATCCATAATTATTTAACTAAATCATCAATAACTTTGTTCATTGCAAAATATATTTCAGAAAATTTACTGAATGTTTCATAAATTTTTTCATCGTCTCTTTTAAGTATGTCTTTTGGAGCGACATAAACATCTTTTACAAGTAAATAAGCATTATTTTCTTTTATAAATAAAATCACTTTAAGATTTTTACTTTTCAAATTAAGTAAATCTTTCTTAATGTTTTCGTTAATTAACTGATAAAATCTCTCATTTTTAAGATAGACATCGAAGTTTTCTAAAAATTCATCGTTACTAGAAACTAAATTTTCTTTTTCATAGAACATTGAATGAGAAACATCAGCCGATTTATCACGAATATCAATCGGATTAGATAAATTTAAATTGATATTTTTAATAACAATTGCAACACCTTTAAAATTTAGATCAATATCGACTTTTTTCTCACCCAAAACAGCATTATTTGAAACCGTAAACATCTCATTAATAAAAGCTTTGTTAGTTTCTAAACTAGTACCTTTTTGAATATTGATAATTTTAATTTCACTATTTCCGTATTTATAAATGAGATTTTCTGGTCTAACAGTATCAACGCTAACATTTATGACTTCTTCAGTCATTAAAAAATTTCTCATAATATCATTATGAGATAATGATTTATATTGATTGTCGCCAAAATTATCAGCAATTAATCTATATAAATATTTTTCGTATAATTTTTTGTTTAAATTTCTGCCTTTAAAACCAGCAATGAATAATATTATTCCAACTATAAATAAAGGTGCGCCAATATAAAGAAGGACTGGAGTTTCATCAAATTGAATGATTCCAATTAAAGCTACAACGAATCCGCCAAATCCACCAAAGAAACCAAAAATAATAAAAGGTATACTTAATTTAAAAATTAAGCGTGGTTTTGCGAGCTTTTTCTCTTCTTCAAGTGTAAATGGTACGTTTTTATCTTTATTCATCTAGAAATATTTTAACATACTTTAGATAAAATACTTCTACTAAAAAATTAAAGAATGGCTGTTATCGCATCAACTAAAAATCTAATAGATAAACCTATGAAAATTAATCCACTAATAAATGGTGCAAATTTTTCAATATATATCCCTATCTTTTTACCAAAAAGAATAGTTAAAAATGATAATAAGAAAGTAACAATTCCAATGGTCATAAAGACCATCATGGCGTCAAATATTGCAGGAACTAAACCAACAAGAGAAAATCCAACCGACAACGCATCAATTGAAGTTGCTATTGTTTGTAAAAATATTTCTAAAGGTTTTACAGTATCATCAGTTTTACAAACTTCTCCTTCTGCCGTTGCTCTTTTTCTCTCCTTATATTCTTTAATACCATCAAAAATAGATTTAAGACCTAAAAGGAGCATAACAGCAAAAGCAATCCAAGGAATATAAGGTGCAATATAATCATAAACAGCAAAACCAACAAAATAGCCAATTACAGGCATTAAAAATTGTGCAAAGCCAAAACAAAGTGCAATTATAATGCACTTTGTTATCTTAATCTTGTGTTCTTTTATTCCATCACTGGCTCCAGTACACATTGCATCTGCAGCCATCGTTATTGCTAAAATTAAACTTTCTAGAAAACTCACAAATATGATTCTAGTTTAATTTTATGGTTAGAGAAAACTAATAATTAATATGCCTTAGCAAAATAGACAACATATTTTGCTTTTTTGCCACAAACTGGGCAAATATCATCAAATTCAACTTGATCAAAAGGCATGCAGCGTGCGGTTGCATTAGTATCTTCTTTAACTTTATTTTCACATTCTTGATTTCCACACCACATAGCTTTTGCATATCCACCTTTAGCAACAGTTTCTTTTAATTCATCATAAGTATGAACTTCTTTAATGTTTTCAAGTAAGTTATGTAAAGCTGCATTATACATTTCACTATGAACTTTGTTAAATAAATCTTTAACGGTTTCAACAATGTTATCCAAATCATATCTTGCTTTAGTGCCATCATTTCTCTTATGAATCATACAAGAATTTTGAGCTAAATCTTTTGGTCCGATTTCAAGTCTTAATGGGACACCTTTCATTTCATATTCAGCAAATTTCCAGCCTGGTGTTTTATCGCTTGCATCAAGTTTTACCCTAATTCCAGCATTTTCTAAAGTTTCTTGAACTTCTTTACATTTAGCAATGACACCTGCTTCATTCATCTTAATTGGAACAATAACAACTTGAATTGGAGCAACAAATGGTGGTAAAACTAGACCATTATCATCGCCATGAACCATAATCAAAGCACCAATCAAACGAGTTGAAACGCCCCAACTTGTTTGATATGGAGTTTTAATTTTTCCATCTTTATCTAAATATTGAATTCCAAAAGCTTTAGCAAAACCATCACCAAAATAGTGAGTTGTTCCACTTTGTAAAGCTTTTCCATCATGCATCAAAGCTTCAATAGAATATGTTTCTAAAGCCCCAGCGAATTTTTCTTTTTCAGTTTTTCTTCCCTTAACAAAAGGAATAGCAAGTAAATCGCGACCAAGTTTATCATAAATTTCAAGCATTCTAAGAGTTTCTTGTCTAGCTTCATGTTCACTAGCGTGCATTGTATGGCCTTCTTGCCATAAAAATTCAGAACCTCTTAAAAATGGTCTAGTTGTTTTTTCCCATCTAACAACTGAACACCATTGGTTATAAAGTTTTGGTAAATCTCTATAACTCTTAATAATATGAGAATAATGTTCACAGAAAACACATTCACTAGTTGGTCTAATAATTAAAGGATCTTGAAGTTCCTGTCCGCCTCCAACAGTAGCCACTAATGTTTCTGGAGCAAATCCAGCAATATGATCTTTTTCTTTTTGGAATAATGATTCAGAAATAACAAGAGGCATGTAGATATTTTCATGACCAGTCTTTTCGAATTCTCCATCTAAATATTTTTGTATTTGTTCCCAAATTGCATACCCATAAGGACGATAAATAATAAAGCCTTTAACATTACTATAATCCATTAATTCAGCTTTTTTACAAACATCGGTATACCATTGAGCAAAATCTTCGTCTCTACTTGTAATTGATTTGTTTTTAATATCCATAATAACTCCTATTTTTTATACATATTTGATAATTTTTTACTAACTTTTTTCTTAAGTGGTATCAAGACACTGCTTGGTTCATTAAGTACACTTGTTGCAAAAGTATAAATTCCTTTTTTAACAAGTAACTCAATTTCTTGCCAGCTACGAGCTTCGTAACTAATAATTGGTTTATTGAATTTAGCCATCTTGTTATAAAGCGCATAGGTGTCTTGAACAGATTTGCTTTCAATTTTGAAGTTGTTCGGCAAGTGAGAATTTATAAGGAAACCATCAAACATAGTATAGGTTTTTTCTCTTAAAATATAATCACCTAAATTAATATTTAAATACACTTCATATCCACGATCTTTTAATAAACCAATGTGATTCAAGAAAGTCTCTTTAATTGTGTCGCCTTCTTTATCACTATCAATTGGAATTAAATCGTTGTTATTCAATATCAATATTAAGTTTAAATTATCAACACCACTCATATGTGGGAAATTTCTAACCATGAATTCTACTTCATTAAATGAAATAAAATATGCTAGTTTTGTGGTGATATTTTCTTTTTCATCGTTAAATACAGGTATTACATCTTTAACGATTAATGAAGATAATTCTTTAGTTAAATTATATTTTAAAGCCGAAGCTTTAACTTCATTAATATCTTTAAATATTGATAAACGGGGTTGAACTAACGCGATATATCCGGGGTTCATAACACGGACATTTGCAATTCTATAAATACCTAAGAAATTTACAGTTAATAAATTCATACGGATAATTTTTTGAACTTCCATTTTGTATGAATCTTCAATGTTAGCATTTGCCCCAAATTCATCTTTATAAACAAGATATTTTCTTTCACCTTCTCTTGCTAATCGATTAAGACGAGTCAAAATATCAACACTTTTAAGGAAATCTTTATCAAGTTTATTAATTTGTCCAGCGCTTACAACATAATCATAATAAGTAAATAAACCTCTTACTTCTAATAAATAGTCAATCTTTTTTATTTGTTTTTTTACATCGTTAGTAATTCGGCCAATCGTTGAAATATTTTTAGTTGAGATTCCGATATCGCTATTTTTATAACTGATTATCACAAGTTCTAAAGGTTCAGTATCACTAAAAACATAATAATATTGTTGCCCTTTATTATTGATATTACGGTGTTTATGGTAAATCGCATTTAAAAATTGGTAACGAATTTCATATTCATTATGAGATGAAGGAATATTGTTATTTTTATAAAATTTAACTAAATACATCGCACCATACTTAAATTTGTTTTGCATATAAAGATGGTTAATGTCTTTAATTGAATATAGATCGCTTAATTCATGTTCAATGCCTTGATTAGCCTCAACTGGAAGATTGTATAAGAAATGTGCGTTAAAATATAAAACTTTTTTAGCTTTATTGATCTTTGTGCAGCAAAGCAATAGTTTAAAAGTGTATTTTAAAATATCCTTTCTTTTTAAATCACCTTCTGAATAATCAAACAAACGAACTGTATCTTCGCTGTCGGCTAAAACCTGTCCACTTAAAAGACTTTTTATCCATTTATCGAATTTATTAGCGTCATTTTTATAAAATCTCTTAACAAATTCTTCATAAGGAATCGTATTAAGATTTTCTAACTTCTTAAAATTAATAATTTTTACAGTTTGATTTTGATAATCAATATAAAGGGCATGTTCTGCATTTAATTCATGTTTTAATTTAATCTCAGAATTTTTACTTTTTATAAATCCAACAATATAAATTGCGATTGCAACGAGAATAAAGAAAACAGTAATCGACCAAAAAATTATGGCAAATAGATTGCCATCACTAATTGGACTTAAGACGTTTACTGGTAACTTCATGCTCATATACTTTAGTATTATATACTAAAGTAAATCAACTAAATAGTTTAAAGATTAGCAATTTTAATCAATGTTGGACGTAATTTTATAGCAAAATTAACAAGATTTTCCTTAATGAAACACCTTTAAAGAGTTCTAGAAGCAAAAACAAAAAAGAAATTTTCTCTTCAAAATTCCTAATTTTTAATATTATCTAAATTTTGGTATCTTACCTTTAAATTCGCTAAAACGTCTGTATTTTGCAGCGAATTCGTTAAATAAACTAGAATTTCCCATTTTAAATATTTCATTAATTTCATCAACTAAGCAAAGATTTCTAACCCAAAATGATCGATATTGTCTATAGACAATTCCAAAACAATTATCAGTGCCTTCTTTTACGTAACTTGTAATCTCAAAGAAAGCTTTATTAAAGTCAAAGCTTTCATAATCAAAGCAAGAATTGAAACTCTCTAGAGTACTTTTAAAAGATTGTTCATAATCGTCTTCCTTGTATAAATTCAATTTTTTAACAAGGTCATAAATGTCTTTATGATTTTTGATTTCATGAAAAGACATTTCGCTTAAAAATGGTAAAAGTAGATATCCAAATACTTCTGTTTGTTGATATTCGCTAAGGTTATTAATACTTTCTAAATAATCTTCAAATCTTAATCTGCCTAATAAAAAATCAATAAAGTTATCTTTTAGTGGCAAGGAAATTTCTTTTATTTTTCCAAAATATTCAGAGAAAGTTTTCTTATCTTTATAAATAATTAAAAACATTTCTTTTGAAGGTTTAACTTCGAAGCTTTTATATAAATAAAATTCATAATCAAAATCATATTTTTTATAAAGTTCATAAATTCTTCGGTAAATCAAACTAGCTTCGCTTGAATAACTAATGATATCAGAAAAATAATTTACTGCTTCTTTTAGTTTTTCTTTATCTAAAGTTTCAAAAAAATAAGGAATTATAGAAACTAATTTACAATTATCAAACAAGGTTTCTTCTTTTATAATCAAGTTTTTGAAATAAGAGAAATCTTGAACAAATACTGGAACGAATTTATCGAAATATCTTGAGCAATTTCTCCTTGTTTTCTCATTCAAACAGATATTTTCGACAAGTTCTTTAACATAGGGAAGTTTCAATAAATAAGATAAATCATCACTTGCATAGACAAAATTACTAACAATTTGTGGCAAATCAGATGGCATCTCATCATTTGAGCAGCAATTAATAAACATATTTAAGTATTCGTCTGCATTAAAGGAATACAATAGTGAATGAATATTATCTTTAATTATATCTCCATAGTCATATTCATATTTAATCTTTAAAGTAAGCAATTTATAAATAAGAGTTTTAGCTTTTTCATATTTTTCTATCTTTATATAATTTTTTTGTGTATAAGCAAATTTCTTTTAGCCTATCTTCAATTTCGTATTCATCGACTGTTGATTCACTATCTGTATAATGATTATATTCAACGCTTATGTTAACTTTTCCACTACCTATTAAATCTAAGTCTTTTAAATAGCCGTTATAAACATCTTCATTTAAAAGATTTCCACATTTAAAGTCTTCTTGATAAAAGATTCCATTTTAAAAAGAATATCTGAAGACGTAGGCTGAATGAATTCTTTAATAAATGCTATTAGTTGGTTTTTATCAAGTCTTTCTAAAGAATCAAAAACATATTTTCGAATGTTATTTTTTTAATTTCAGTAGCGTTAGAAAATGTTAAATCTTCACTTTCTGTAATATTTTCATCACCATTTTCAATTGCAAAAAGAACTGCTGCTACATGTTTACAAATTCCTCGATCATAAGGACAATCACAATCAGAATTTATAAGTTCGTCGCCATCAATTTCAACTTCAACATTATATAAATCTGTTCCATCAACTTCAGCAGTATAAATTCCATCTTCATACTCCAAATTTTGAACACGGTCTGATAAATAATAATCTTTTCCTCTTGCAATTATCTCTCTTTTAATATGCTTAAACCAATTTTGACTCGTGGTCATATTATCCTCATTAATAGATAACTATATTAACGATTTTCATCTTAAAATTTTAATCTTCACTGTAAATCTTAAATATCAATATAAATATATTGCTCATTTTTACTTATAGAAATTAACACCTTATAAATGTATAATTTATGAGCGATGGAGAAATACCCAAGTGGCTGAAGGGATCAGTTTCGAAAACTGAAAGTAGGTTTACGCCTAGCGCGAGTTCGAATCTCGCTTTCTCCGCCAAAAAAACTGACTATGAAAAAAGAGACGCTAGTTTTCACGGCGTCTCTTTTTTTACATTTGATTTTTAAGAATTTTATTTTTTGCCCATGATTTCTTCGTCGATTGCTTTAGCAGCATGTTTACCAGCACCCATAGCAAGAATAACAGTTGCAGCACCAGTAACAGCGTCCCCACCAGCATAGACGTGATCTCTTGAAGTTAAACCAGATTCACCTTTTGTAATAATACATCCGTGTGGATTTGTTTCAAGACCTTCAGTTGTATGTTTAATTAATGGGTTTGGAGTTGTTCCGATTGCATCGATAACACAATCAACTTCGATTTCTCTAAATTCACCAGTTCCAACAGGTCTTCTTCTTCCGCTAGCATCTGGTTCACCTAAAGTCATCTTTTCAACTTTCATCTTAGAAACTAAACCGGTTTCTTTGTCTCCGATAAGTTCAACAGGATTGTTTAAGAGTTGGAAATCAACACCTTCTTCCATTGCGTGTTCAACTTCTTCTTTTCTTGCAGGAAGTTCTTCAAGACTTCTACGGTAAACAATATAAACATGTTCAGCTCCAAGTCTTAATGCACATCTTGCAGCATCCATTGCAACGTTTCCACCACCAACGACAGCGACGTTTTTAGCATGCTCAATTGGAGTATCGCTATCTTCTCGATAAGCTTTCATTAAGTTTGTTCTAGTTAAATATTCATTTGCAGAATAGACGCCTTTGAGATTTTCGCCTGGAATTCCTAAGAATCTTGGTAAACCAGCGCCACTTCCGATAAATACAGCTTCGAAATGGTATTCTTTTAAGAGTTCATCAATAGTAATAACTCTACCGATGACCATATTTGTTTCAACTTTAACACCTAAAGCTTTAAGTCCATCAACTTCTTTTTGAACGATTGATTTTGGTAATCTGAATTCTGGAATACCATAGACTAAAACACCGCCTGCTAGGTGTAAAGCTTCAAAAACTGTGACTTCGTAACCTTTTTTAGCTAAATCACCAGCACATGTTAAGCCTGATGGACCTGAACCAATAACAGCAACTTTGTGTCCGTTTGAAACAGGTTTTTTAACTTCGCCCTTGAAGTTTGCGTTGTGCCAGTCAGCAACGAATCTTTCAAGACGACCGATAGCAACAGGTTCTTTATTTGGGCCTAAGCCTCTTGTACATTTCATTTCACATTGTGTTTCTTGTGGACAAACTCTACCACAAACTGCAGGTAAAGAGCTTGATTCAGAAATAATTTCGTATGCTTTTTCAAAATTTCCTAAAGCAACTTCGTGAATGAAATCAGGGATATTAATATTAACAGGACAATGTGCAACACATGGTTTTGTTGGGCATCCTAAGCATCTTTTTGCTTCATCGATTGCCATTTCGGCCGTGTATCCTTCAGCAACTTCTTTAAAATTATGAGCTCTTACTTTAGGATCTTGAGATGGCATTGGATTTTTCTTAGGAGCCATGTTTGGCTTATATTCTTTATACATAATTATTTAGCCTCCTTTTTGAAAAGATTACACTTTGCTTCTTCGTAAGCTTTCTTTTCAAATGCTTTATACATTGTTCCCCTTTGCATAGCTTCATCAAAATCGACTTTATATGCATCGAAATCAGGGCCATCAACACAAGCAAATTTTGTTTCGCCACCAACTGTAAGTCTGCAGCAGCCACACATGCCAGTACCATCAATCATGATTGGGTTCATAGAACAAACACATTCTGGAACTCCGTATTTCTTACAGCATTCTGTAACAAATTTCATCATGATAACAGGTCCAATACAAATAACCTTGTCAAATTTTGTTCCTTCAGAAAGTAATTTTTCAAGTGGTACAACAACGTTACCTTTGTTTCCGTTACTTCCGTCATCTGTCATTTCAATATATTTAGTTGAAGCAGCTGAAAATTCATCATGTAAAATGATTAAATCTTTATTTCTAAAACCAGCAATTGCAGTAACATCTTTTCCTTCATCATGGAAAGCTTTAGCAATTGGATAGGCAATAGCTGTTCCAAGTCCACCACCAACAACACAAACCTTTTCACCGGTTAATTCAGTTGGTCTTCCAAGCGGTCCAACGAAATCATGTAAGCAATCTCCGACTTCTAATTGATTTAACTTAAAAGTTGAAGCGCCGACGATTTGGAAAATGATAGTAACTGTTCCTTTTTCTCTATCATATCCACCAACAGTTAAAGGTATTCTTTCTCCATTTTCATCGACTCTTAAAATAATAAATTGTCCAGGTTGTGCTTTTTTTGCAACAGCTGGAGCTTCGATTTCAAGTAAGGTTTCAGTAGGATTGAATACATGCTTCCTAACAATCTTATACATATTCCTTAATCTCCTTTTTACTTATAAAAGTATAGTATTTAAAACACCAAAAATAAATATTTTATAAGGTAAAAACACTAAAATGTTTTACCCTTTTAACCCTCTTGCTTGTCTATCCATATCTTCAACGACAATGTCATAGATCTCACCAAGACTTGCACAATATTCAAGAACTTTCCATGGCTCATTTGTGTGGTAATGAATTTTAATTAAAGTGTCATCGCCAACAGCTAATAAACAATCACCTTTAAAATGAGTGTTAAAATATTCATTAATTGCGTCTTCACTTAAGTTTTTACCTTCAATTAATAGTTGTGTGTCATATCTAAATTCAATCATTTTTAATCCTCCAATCTCATGAATTTATTTAAAAACCCAGCAAAAATAAGGTTTTTATTCAACTTTTCTGTTTTCATATAGTGAACAATTAAGTAAACTCACACTATCCATTTCTAAATCTTCAAAATTAGAATTTAGATACATTACCATTGCAGTTTCACTGCTTCTAGTAATATTTAACACTCTAGCGAGTTTTTCTTCTCCATTATCATTTTTTACAAGAATAATATTACCTACTTTAATTGCTCTTTTTGCCATACATTAATTTTACAATAAATTCAGTTAAAGAAATAACAACTTTAAGCATATAAAAAGTGCCAGTTTCCTGGCACTTAATTTACTAGCAATAAATTATATTAGAATTTGTATGGTTTATTGTAGTAACAGCAAACGAAGAGGTCTGCCATCTTAGCATCATCAATTGGATTTGGGTTACTTCCTGTACATGCATCACCAACTGCGTTGTGAGCGATTGTAGGAAGTTTTTCTTTAAATTCGTCTTCTTTAACACCAAACTCTTGCATTGAATGTGGGATATTTAATAAAGTATTTAATTCGTGAATTCTGTTGATTAAACCTTGTGTTTGTTCTCTTGCAGTTTCACCTTCAATACCTAAAGCTGTAGCGATTTGAGCATATCTATCTCTTGCTCTTTCGTTATTTGCATTGTATTCAATAACGTGTGGGAGATACATCGCGTTAGCACATCCATGTGGAATATGTCCTGTTGAGAAAGCAGCACCTGTCTTGTGAGCCATACTGTGGACGATACCAAGTAAAGCGTTGGAGAATGCCATACCTGCTAAACATTGTGCATAGTGCATTTCTTCTCTGCCTTTTCCATTTGGATTGTTGTAGGAATCAACTAATGATGTGTTGATCATTTTGATAGCTTTGAGAGCTAATGGATCTGTAAATGGTGTAGCAAGTGTTGAGACATAAGCTTCGATAGCGTGTGTCATAGCGTCCATACCTGTGAAAGCGACTTGTTTTTGTGGTAAGCCTCTAACGATATCTGGATCAACGATTGCGACATCTGGTGTAATTTCGAAGTCTGCTAAAGGATATTTAATACCTTTTGCATAATCTGTAATAACTGAGAAAGCTGTAACTTCAGTTGCAGTTCCACTAGTTGATGGAATAGCACAGAATCTTGCTTTTTCTCTTAAGTGTGGGAAAGAGAATGGTGTGCAAAGTGTTTCGAAAGTTGTATCTGGGTGTTCATAGAATGCCCACATAGCTTTTGCAGCATCGATTGGGGAACCTCCACCAATAGCAACGATCCAATCTGGTTGGAATTTTCTCATTGCTTCTGCACCTTTCATAACTGTTTCGATTGATGGATCTGGTTCAACACCTTCAAATGTTTCAACTTCAAATCCTGCTTCTTTTAAATAATTAACTGTTTTGTCTAAGAAGCCGCTAGCTTTCATTGAATGACCGCCAGTAACAACGATAGCTTTTTTACCTTTTAAAGATTTTAATTCTGCTAAGGATCCACATCCATAGTAGACATCTCTTGGTAATGTAAATCTTGCCATAATATCCTCCTATATAATACCTATCGGCTCTATTATTTTACCAAAGTTGCTTTTCTTTGTTAATAAATTACAAGTAAATTAAAAGTGGTATTTTTTACCAAATACTACTTAAGCTTATATTTTATTTATAAAATATAATTTATAGACCTAAAGGTCTTACATCGTAATTAAATAAAACAGTATTAATTTTAAATAAGTTGAATTCTTTCTTTTCTAAGAAGTAAGCAGTAACTAGTCCTGTCATATCATCTTTAACAGATTCTACACCTATAGAATTAAGTATTTTAACAAATTCATCTTTAGTAGCTTCTAATCCAACAGCTAAAGCAAAACAAATATTTTTAGAAGGAAGCTCTTTTTGTTCAGAAAGAATTTTATTTAAGTCATCTGGTGTAAAGTTGCTTCTAAAAGCAAGATCTTCATCGCTTATATTTTTATTGTTTTGGATGCTTCTAATGGTTTCAATAAACTCTTTGTTCGATTTTTTACTATTTTTGATATTTTTGTTAGCGTTTGTGTCAAAATTTTTAAGAATAAATTTTGATAATTTAGATTGCTCATCTTCGCTGACGTTTTCTGGAAAATTCTTAAATAGAATCATATATATTTTAAAGTCTTTATGTTCAGCTAAGAAATTTTTGAATTCATCTTGAGCAATTTCATAACATTCTTTTAAAGGATAATTAAATTCACCGCTTAAAAGAGGAAAAGCAAGCGTTTTAAAGTTATTTTCAAGAGCAATTTGGAAAACAGATCGATAAGTTTTTCTTAAATTTTTTTCTTCACCATGCTTACCATTAATATAAATCGGACCAACAGCATGAATAATAGCCTTAGCATTTGTTAAATTAAAACTTGGCGTTATAACAGCGCCACCAACATCACAATGGCCAATTTGTTTGCAGGCATTAGTTAATTCTTTATCTCCGGCTTTATGAAAGATAGCTCTTCCAACACCTTCGACCATCTTTAAATTTACATTGCTTGCGTTTACTATTGCGTCACACTGAGCAGCAACTAAATCTCCTCTTTGAAAATAAAACGGCATACCTCTAACTCCTTTTTTGCTCGCAAAAATTATAGCATTGTAAATTAACATTAAACATATTTTTATTATTATCTTATAAATATGTAATCTAGTTTTATTTACTAGATTTATCTTTATTTTTTGTTGTGATAAACTCATTGTCATGGAGGGAAGAGAATAATATGAAAATTGCTATAGTAACTGACGATAATGCTGGCTTTACTCAAGAAGAAGTCAAGCAAATGAATATATTTATTGTAAAAATGCCTGTTATTGTAAACGGAGAAACTAGATTTCAAAACGTTGATTTGACAGAAGATGAATTTTATCGATTATTAGAAAGTGACGTTGAAATTCACACTTCTCAACCAGCTCCTGGTCAACTTATAGAACTTTGGGATGAGTTGTTAAAAACTTATGATCAAGTTGTACAAATTCCTATGAGCAGCGGTTTAAGTGAAGAATGTAACAACGCAAAAAGTTTAGCTCAATCATATCCTGGTAAAGTTTTCGTTGTTGATAATCATCGTATTAGTGTTACCTTAAAACAAGCTATTCGCGATGCTATTAAATTAGTTAACGAGGGAAAAACAGGACCTGAAATTGTTGAAACTCTCGAAAAAGAGGCCCATGAATCTTCTATTTATATCATGGTCGATACTTTAAAATACCTTAAAAAAGGCGGAAGAGTCACTCCAGCTGGTGCCGCTTTAGGTTCAGCTTTGCACATTAAACCAGTCTTGAGCATTATGGGTGAAAAACTTGATGCCTATAAAAAAGCTTTAGGTACTAAAAAAGCTAAGCAAATTTTAATTGACGCAACAGCAAATGATTTAAAAACAAAATTTAAAGATTTACCAAAAGATAGAATCGCTTTTGCGGTTGCTTATACCCACAATTTAAAAGATGCTCTTGAATTCAAAGAAGAAGTTAGCAAAGCGTTCGATATTCCATCAGACAACATTGAAATCAACCCACTTTCTTTATCAGTTGGAACACATGTTGGCCCTGGAATTTTGGCTTTAGCTATCAGCAAAATTCTTTAATTTAACATCAAATATTAGGCAATTTACAAATTAAAAAAATATGAGACTCTTCAAATTAGTGGAGTCTCTTTTATTTAGAATTAATAGCGTTTTTGCAGGCTTTTTAATTAATTAGTTGGTTTTTAGTAGACTTTTAGTATAAATTGTCACTACTCATTTTAAACTATTTTTCTACTAGAAAACTCCAAATTACTTAACAAAGTTGTCTAGAGCATAGATAATGCCATCGTCATCAACGCGCTTCGTAATGAACTTGGCAACCTCTTTGCAATCATCGCTTGCATTACCCATCGCTACCCCATTAAAACGTTTAATCATGCCAACATCATTGCCACTATCACCAAATGTGTAAACGTCTTTTGAATCAATATTCAAATGTTTTCTTAACCACTCAACTGCGTTTCCTTTATCGCTTTCTTTGTTGATAAATTCAAGAAACCATGGAGAAGTTCTTAAAACATTAAATTTAGATTTTTCTTCTTCTGTAATTTCCTTTTCATCAAAATATTTACTTCTTCTAGGTAGAGAAGCAATCATAAATTTTAAAATCAAGTAATCCTTGTCAAGAGGACGTTTTCTTAAATCAAGACCAGTAAAATTACCATTAGCTTTCTCTTCAGCTCTAATCCAATAATTCTTTTTTAAATATCCGATTTGATCATTTGTATAACAATAAATATTTGATGTTCTATTCTTAAAGATTTTAGGGTGATTATCGACAAATTTATAATATTCTTCGATTTTAATCCCACATTTATATAATTCGTTACCTTTTACATCAGTTATTAAATTTCCATTTGCACATAAAAGATACTTTTGACCTTCACCTAATTGGTCAATTATCTGAATAATTCCAGCATATGGTCTGCCACTAGCTATAGCGATAACATCGCCATTTTTTAATATTTCATTTAATCTGTTTTTTAAGTTTTCTTTTAACTCAATCTTGTGATTGTTAATTAAAGTACCATCAATATCAAAAGCAAATAATCTCATAACGCTATTTATTATACCGAAAGTTACTTATTTTAAAATCAAAACTTAAATCACAAAAATTAATAAATTTCGAGTCTAAACTTTTAGATATTTTTACACTATAATTTTGACACGATGGCAGACAGAGGAATGAAGAAATGGCTCCCTTTCGCATCTTTAGTGGAGCAGCAAGAATATCTTAATAAAATGCTATATGAGAAAAATAAAATAGCACGTCCTTTGGTAAGCATTGAACGTGCTAGAAAAATTGATACTATCTTAAAACTTTATCCGAATACAGTTTTAAACTTTAAACTATATATAGATGGATATTTATATACCTATGTTGGTAAAATACTAAAAATTGATAAAAATAAGAAAATAGTTTATTTTGACGACTTTTTTCTACCAATTAGAGAAATAATTGATATAGAAAATCCAGATCCTTTTGCTGAGGTTTGTTAATATCCTCTTCTAGATTCTCTAATTGCAAATAAAGGATAAAGTAAAAAAATTACTGAAATTCCTATTGTTACAAAAGCTGACAAAACTAAATATATAAAAGATAAAGAAACGTACAACATATTAGTTGCGCTTATAAAATTCATTGCACCCATCGCAATTAAAGTTCCGCCTTGTAAAAGGGACAAAACAACCATAAGTCCTGAAACAACAGCCATAATTAAATGGTTATGTTTTCCAACATGGCGATATTCTAAAATTAACAAAACAAAGTATATAATTCCAAGCACCATTCCAGAAATGATTGTTGAGAATAATGTTATTCCTAAACTATTCGTAAACATTGAAGAAATAACTGCTTCAATTGCTGGCAAAACATAATTAGCAACAACAAGAAGAATTATTCCAGTTCTTGCAGGTGTTAAAGTATTATTTTCTTTCGATAAAATGAAATATCTAACTAGATATAAGTCAAATACACAGTTTATAACAAGAAAAATAATGCTCGAAATATCATGAACATTGTTATTAATGAATAAATTTAGTGCAAAATTGTATAACTCAAGAATCAATTGAGCAGAACAAACTATTGCTCCAAAAGTACCGATATGGAAAGAGCGAAGTTTCCTTTTTATTTTGTTTTTAATATCTTCAAAGTTCATAAAGAAATCCTTTTAATTTAAAAGTCGATTTTAATCGACTTTCTTAATTATAAACTTTAATTGATATCGTGCACCATTTTTTATTCTAAATTCCTTATGAACAGGATTTAACCATGAATTATCGCCTCCAACTCCTCTACTTGCACATAAAATAGTGACATAAGTTGAGTTAATTTTTGGTAATTCATTAAGGTGTTTTGCGTTTTCAATATCAAGATTGCTCCATGGTAAAACTTTAAAAGCAAAAGAATTGTCTAAAGCAAAAATTCCAAGTTTATTTCCTCCTTTTCCTTTTAGAACTAATTCTCTTGTAAATAAATGGAGTCCGCATTCTTGTGGTTTAGCATAATTTACATATTCATTGATTGGATTTGAAATATATCTACCAAGTTTTTGACCTTGATAACAATCGATATAATTGTCTTTTTCACCTAAACCATAGTAACTAAACTCTTCTATTAATTCAGGTA
The DNA here is from genome assembly GCA_944336335.1 of uncultured Bacilli bacterium. Lineage (GTDB taxonomy): Bacteria > Bacillota_I > Bacilli_A > RFN20 > CAG-826 > Onthovivens. The sequence continues at coordinate 50,489 of CALVLC010000029.1, forward strand.
TACGAAGAGTTAATCCAATTTCACCAGGTGCAGCTTGGAAATGAGCAATTTTAATATTTAATGTAACAAGTAAACTTCCATCGCTTAATACTTCATAAATAACTTTTGCTTTCTTTGGTTTACTCCCGTAAAAATATCTATAATTATATGTAATTGTTGCAGAGTTTTTGTTCGTTTTAGGTTGCAAGAAATTGAAAACTCTAGGTAATATGAAGTTCGCTTTTGAAGCTCCAATATAATTATCTAAAGCAAATCTAGCTAAATTCTCATCATTATCTGTTGTTGGTCTAAATAAACTAAGTTGAACTGGCCCAGCTAAAAATTCTTCATTATTAATAGTTAAAGAAGATAATCCACCATGAAAATTATTCATTCCAGTGAAAAGATACGAGATGCCTTTAGAGGTATTAACGCCAAAATTAAATCCACTATTAATAAATTCAATTTTTACTTCATCGTTACTTGGCAATAATTTAGGAGCTTTCTCTAAAGTTGAATTATATAAAAATTCACCAAAACCAACTTCATAATCTTTTGGTGCAAAAACTTTATCTTGCTTTAAATGATAGCTGATTCTAATTAATAGTTCTTTTTGTGATTTTAAATTTTCTTTATTAAGTTTTAAAAGGAAACTTGTTTGAGGTAATAAATTCAAATCAAAAGGAGACTCACTAACTAAAGCACCATTCTCATAAAAAGCCAGTTTGAAGTAATAATCACCAGTATTTTTAAATGAATTAGTATTTTTAATTAAAATACCATCTTCATTTTTCTCAAACTTGATGTCTTGATAAAAATATTTCACTTCATCAAGTTTACTTGTTTTGCTTCTGTCTGAAAGCAATAATCCATCAGTACAAAAAGCACCATCATTTGGTCTATCTTTAAAATCTCCTCCATATTTTATGGTTTTAGTTTCTTCATCAACAATTCCTTGATCGACAAAATCCCAAATAAACCCACCTTGGAAGTTATTATAACGATCAATTAATTCGATATATTCGTCAAAATTTCCTGTTGAATTGCCCATTGAATGTTCAAATTCACATAAAATAAATGGTTTAACTTTTTGTTTCGATAAACGTTTTGCTATTGATTTTGGAGTAATATACATTCCTGAATCTATATCAGTCAAAGAAGCATATTTTTTCTTATAATAACATCCTTCATAGTGAACGAGTCTTAAAGGATCTTTTTCTTTAAAGAATTTATAAGATTTCTTTAAGACACTTCCAACACTGCTTTCGTTTCCTAAACTCCAAATAATAATTGAAGGATGATTTCTATCTCGCTTAAAAATAGCCTCGTTTTTAGCTAGAATTAAATTAGTAAATTCTTCATGATTTCCAGGTAAAACCCCGTCAAACCCATCTTTTTTATACAAACTTCCCCATGTTCCGTGTGTTTCTAAATCAACTTCATCAATGATATAAAAACCAAGTTTATCAGCTAATTCATATAAATAACTTTTGTTTGGATAATGAGAAGTTCTAATTGCATTAAAGTTATTGGCTTTTAATAAAAGTAAGTCATCTTCAATAGTTTTATCGCCTATTGCACGTCCAACTCTCATTTCAAATTCATGTCTATTTACACCTTTTAAAACAAGTCTTTGGCCATTGATCAGCATGACTCCGTTTTTAATTTCGATTCTTCTGAATCCAATATCAAGAACAGTTGCTTCTATAAGATTCCCATCTTTTAATAAGAATATATCTAATTGATATAAATTAGGTATCTCATTAGACCAGGCATTAATATTTGTAATACTTTTTTTAATAAGAAATTCATTGCTAGTTACATTTAATTGTTCTTCAAAAAGTTTATTTCCATTAAATTTAAGAGCATATTTTAAATAACAATTTGTAATATTTCCTTTAATATTAACTTTGACATCTAAAATTCCGGTTGTTAAATCATCATTTAAGAAAGAAGCGTTATTAATATCTTCAATATGTGTAAAAGGAATAAATTTTAAATTTATATCCCTAAAGATTCCACCAAATCTCCACATATCTTGATCTTCAAACCAGGATTGTTTGCAAAATTTAAAAACTACTAAAGCAATTCTATTAATTCCTCTAAAAAGATAATTTGTAATGTCAAATTCTGTCGAAGTAAAATTCTTTTCGGAATAACCAATAAAACTACCATTTATATAAAGATATAAGGAAGAATTAAAACCGCCAATTTCTAAAACAACTCTTTCAGAAAGAGGATTTTTCATTTCTATATCTTTATAGTAAATACCTAAAGGATTATTCTTTGGTGTTTTTCCAAGTTCTACTTGCTCTCTACCAAACCAAGGATATTGTTGATTTACATATTGTGGTTTTCCATATCCATTCAGTTCAAAATGTCCTGGAACATTAATCTCACCTAAAGAGTTAATATCAAAATTTGGTGATAATAAAAATTCAACCTCATCGCAAAATCTTTCAAAATAAGCAAAACGCCATTTTCCATTTAATGAGACTAAATTTTCTCTATCATTAATAAAAATCCTATGATCTGAATGATTAGGTAAGGTATTTATTTCAATAATGTTTGGATTATCCAAATAAGTTAAATCAATAATGTTTGGCATATTACAATAACTTTTCCCTCTTTTCTTTTTGAGCTTTAGAATTTAAGACTGTTTTTACAATCGAGTTTACTTGTTTAACAACAAATAACATTGTCATTCCTTCTTTTAAAGGCGCACTAATATTAATTCCAATATTCATATAAAAATCACCTTTATAAACATCATTTGTTAATGAGTTGAAATAATATTTATCAGGATCAAGACCTTTTAAACGAATAAATCTAGCTTTTGTCTGCTCTCTTTTAAAATTAAAGTTAAAAACTAAAGCTTCTTTCTTATCTTTTGAAACACACATCCATGAAGCAAAATTTGTTTCATATGGAGATTTTAATACATAATAATCCCCTCGAGTTACTATATGATGATAATCTTTAATGATTTTGTTTAAAGAAAGAATGGTTTTCTTTTCTTCGTCAGTTAATTTTGATGGATCTAATTCATAACCAAATGTTCCAAATGCAGCAATGATAATTTTATCTTGCATTGATAACGAATTAGATGCGCTTACGTGTGCCCCAATAGTTGATAATGGATAAAAAATGTTCGTGGCAAATTGTATCATAACTCGTGAAAAAGGGTTTGTTTCATCGCTTCCCCAAATTTGAGGAGAAAAATAAAGCATACCTAAGTCGAATCGCCCGCCACCACTAGCACATGTTTCAAGGAGAATTTTTGGATAACGTTCAACAAATTTATTAAGTAGTTTATAAGCACCTAAAATGAACCTGTGAAAAATTTCGGATTGTTTTTCATCACCAAGATAAAGTGATGAAATTTCCGATAAATATCGATTAAAATCCCATTTACAATAATCGATTTTATATTTATCAAAGATATTAGAAAGCTTTGCAAAAATATAGTCGACGACTTCGGGATTGGTTAAATCTAGCACGAGTTGATGCCTTAGTAATGTAGGTTTATAATTTCTGTCATATAAAGCATACTCTGGATGAGTTTTGAATAGTTCGGAATCTGGTGAAATCATTTCAGGTTCGACCCATAGTCCAAAAAGCATGTCATTTTTATGAGCGAAATCAATTACTTCGCCTAAATTTATTTTATCTAAATTAACGTCCCAATCTCCTAAACTAGATTGATCATTATTTCTTTTACCAAACCGGCCGTCATCAAGGACGACTTCTTTTATACCTAAAGTTTTGGCTTCAAGAATTAAGTTTTTAATCTTTTCAGTATCAAAATTAAATAAGAATGGTTCCCAAGAATTTATCAATATTGGTCTTTCTTTTTTAGCGAATTCTTTTGGTAATAAATAATCTCTTACTAAATCATGCATAGTTTGAGTAGCTTTATTTATTCCTTCACTAGAATAAGCTAAAACACATTCTGGAGTTTCAAAACTTTCTCCGCTCTTGATAGAAAATTCAAAACAATCATCATTAATCAAAGCGTTAAGTCTAAAACTATCATATTCATCTAACCCAACTTCAAATTTGAAATTTCCACTATAAAGTAAAGAACAAATATAAACTTCACCAAAATCATAATTAGCATCTTTTTCTTTAATTAAAATTGATGGATTTTGTCTAAAGCCTCTTCCGCCATGATTATCATTAACAACGGTTAAATTATGATTTACTGGAATCTTTTCAAGCTCTCGATCATCGCCCCGTTGGCCATGAACAGAAATGAGTTCAAAATCTTTATTTACAGAATCTAACTCTAAAGAGCATAGACGTTTAAGCTTAATTTCTTTTGTGCTTAAATTCTTTAGTTTAGAAAATCTAACTATTACATTTAAATCTTTAAAAATTGTGTAATATAAATCTAAATAAATTTCATCTACTTCATCTTTTAAAGTTACTAATAATGTTTCAGCATCACTAGAAGAAACTCTAAAATGAGGTAAATCTTTTGGAGACACATTTAATGATAAAATTTGATGCGAATAATATTTGAAACTTGTTATTTCGCTACCATTAGAGTGTTTTATAATAACAAAAGGTCTTCTAGCATCGCTTTTTAAATATGAACCACATTCAAAAAGACAACCTTGTTCACTAAAATAATAACTTTCATCACATACTTCTTTGTTGTTTTCAAGATAAGCGTAACGTTCAATATATCTTTCATTTACTCTTTCAAGAGTAATATCATTAAGTTTTTTACCACTATATAAATGAATTAAATAACCTAATTTATTGATTGAAAAATAGTAGGAGTATTCCTTGTTTGATAGTTCAAATATTTTTCTTTTTGCATCAAATTTAATCATATTAAATTACCTCAAAAACTCCACCAAAATAAGGAGGGATTTCATCTAGTTTAACATCTTTTCCGTAATTTGAAATCAAACATTTAAAAGATAAAATCTCGCAATTCTTAACTTTTTTACCAGAGAAATTAAGAATAATTTGATACGTTTTACCTTCATAAGTTCTAAAAAAACTGACAATATCTTTTTTGACTGTTTCTTCTTTAAAATCACCAAATTTTAAAACATCACTTTCGTTTCTAAATTTAATCATCTCTTTATAAAAATTAAGAATTGAATCTTCATCTTTAAGTTCATCTTCAACATTAATCTTTTCAAATAATGGATTCACTTTTATCCAAGTTTCATGACCTTCATTAAATCCACCATTTATCTTATTACTCCATTGCATTGGTGTTCTAGCATGATCTCTATTAATAGTTTCATTAACTAACTTAAAAGATTTTTCATCACTAAGTTTTAATATACCTTTAACAGTTTGAGTTGCGGTAACTGCTGCAACATCTTTACAATCTAAAAGTTTAGCTTCAGGTATATTTAAAGCACCAATTTCTTCACCTTGATAAATAAAAGGTGTGCCTTTTAAACTGAGTAAAAATACAGCAAGCATTTTGCCGCTTTCTTTATAATATTTTCCAGTGTCACCATATCTATTAATGCTTCTTAATTGGTCATGATTTTCTAAATAATTAGCAATCCAAGGAACATCTTTTTGCCATTTAAAAATTGGTGTTACTAAGCGCTTTGCGTTGAATTTTCTTTTAAATACAGGGATTATTTTACTTTTATCAGCATAAACATGATCAAATTCGAAGAACATATCTAAGCAACGCTCATTTAAAAAACGGTTACCACTTTCTTTATCAAGTTCACCTGTTTCACCAACTAAGAAAGTATCATAATTATCTAAAACATCAGTTCTTATTTTAGTTAAGATTTTAAACATTTGATCTTGATTCGAATAATATTTAACACCTCTGTTATATAAAAGATGTGAATAATCGTTCTTTAAAGTTGATTTATAGATATGGTTAATAACATCACATCTAAATCCATAGACCCCTTTATCAAGCCAAAATCTTAAAACATCTTCTACTTCGTTAATAACTTCAGGGTTTGAATAATTCAAATCAGCTTGTGTATCGCAATATAGATGCATATAAAAATATCCAGGAAGTTCAGGAATCTTCTTCCAAGCCTTGCCTGTAAAACAACTTTGCCAATTGTTTGGCTCCTTATTACGTTTTTTGCCTTTTCCTTCTTTAATAAAATAGTAATTACGATATTTATTTTCAGGAGTTTGAATAGCCTTTTTGAACCATTCATGCTCAGTAGACGTATGGTTAATTACTAAATCCATAACAATTTTGATGTCTCTTTTATTTGCTTCACTTAAAAGTTCATCAAAATCTTCCATTGTGCCAAATCTTGGATTGATATTTTTATAATCAGCAATGTCGTAACCCATGTCATCCATTGGCGAAATATAAACTGGCGAAAGCCAAATTATTCCAATGCCTAAATCTTTTAAATAATCAAGTTTTGCAGTGATTCCTTTTAAATCGCCCCATCCATCATTATTTGCATCATTAAAACTTGATGGATAAATTTGATAAACTACTCTCTTTTTGAATTCATTACTTTGTTCCATCGCGTTGTCTCTTTTCAATTTCTAAAACCATAATTTCATGATTTTCTTCTGTAATTTTATAAGTGCATTTTATCCAAACAAAACAGGCTAACATTAATAAACCAGGTACGATAGTAAATCCAATTTGATAAACAAGTCTTTGCCAAAAGTCTACGTTTTCAAATCCAGTTATTTGATTAGCAATTTCTCCAACATATTGACCAACACTTACTGCATTGTCTCCAAACTGAGCAATTGCATCCATTTCAGCTTGGCTAATTTGATTAGAAATGGCATATAAAGAACCTGCTAAAAGAGAAACGTATAATACAACTTGTTGTAATGAAGAACCAAGTTTTGCTGTAAAAGCTCTTAATGAAAATACAGCACTTTCTCTTCTTTCCTTAAAATGATACTCATTATATTCGATCGAATCTTGAATCATAATATAAAGCACCATACTAATTAATGTTTGAGCAAAGAAAACAATAAATCCTAATACACAAAGTAATGGGAAGAATGTTACTGGATTTAAGAAAATATAAAGGAATAATAATCCATAACCAGTAAAGGTTACAATACTAGCAATAGTGAATATTTTCATCCTATGTATCTTAAATTTATTAACAAGAACCGGATACAAAACTTGTCCTAAAAGTGTAGCTAAAGCATAAACTACTGTAAAAATTAATTGATAAGTGCCAGCCGCTGAATAACCATAATTGAAATAGAAATAATTAAGACCCAATGTAACTAAGATACTTGCACCAGTATAGTAAAGCAAAATCCCGACAATTGAGCTTCTAACTTGATCATTTTTAGCCAAAACGCTAAAAATATCTTTAAATTTCATCTTTTCGCTACTTGTTTCAACATCTTCACTTCTTTTTCTTTCTTTCATGAAGATAACTAAAATAAGTTGGCTCAAGAAATATAAAACTGATGCAATAATAGCAAACCATCTATAAGAAATTGTATAACCAAAACTAGAAGATAAAATTGGAACTAGACCACCAGCTGTAAAGCTACCAATTGAAACAAAAATTGATAATAGAGTAGTTAAATTTGCTCTGACTTTTTCTTTTTGAGAGAGTGATGGAAGCACACTCCAAAAAGCAATATCATTCATTGTGTAAGTAAAGTCCCATAAAAAATAGAAAACTGCAAACAAGCCAACATAAGTCCAGCCATGAACTTGTAAAGTAAACATTAAAATAGTAACTATACTACTTAATAAAGCTCCTAAAAATATCCAAGGACGATATTTTCCCCGTTTTAAATTTACTTTTTCGACTATAAATCCCATTATTGGATCATTAAAACCATCCCATACTCTCAATATAATAATTATGATTGTAATTGTCGTATACATGGCAATGTAATCTTCGCCATCGCCGCCGCCAATTCCACAGTATTGAGCGTACATCAATAAAAACATGCTAACGAATTGATAGCACAAGTCACGAAACATTCCGCTACTACAAAAAAGCCATTTTGTAAGTTTTGGAACGTTTTCTCCTTCAAAGGTTTTGTTCTTAAACATAATATTTTCCTCTTTTCTATAATTATACTTAAGACTTCTTTATTAATGTAGATAAAACTGCATAACTATCGATAGTTTTTGAGTTTTTACGAACAAGTAAAACATGTGCTTGAAATGTACTAGCACCGTTTTTTAAAGCACCATTTTTGGACCATTTTTTACTAAATAAGTACTAATTTACTACTAATTTGGCCAAAAACCCTGCAAATCTCCATTTAAAATTAAAAAAGCTAGGTTTTTGACCTAGCTTTAAATTTTAAATTTGTTTAGATTAAATTATTTTTCAAATCTGAATTTTTTGAATGCGTGTAAGCCTTCAAAGATAGCTTCATCGCCAAGTTCATCTTCAATTCTTAAGAGTTGGTTATACTTAGCCATTCTATCTGTTCTTGAAGCAGAACCTGTTTTGATTTGACCAGCGTTAACAGCGACACTTAAATCAGCGATTGTTGTATCTTCTGTTTCACCACTTCTATGGGAGACCATAGTTGTGTAGCCGTTTGTTTGAGCCATTCTAATTGTATCTAATGTTTCTGTTAAAGTACCGATTTGGTTAACTTTAATTAAGATTGAATTAGCAACGTGGTTGACGATACCTTTTCTTAAGAAGTCTTTATTTGTAACGAATAAATCATCACCAACAAGTTGGATCTTATCGCCTAAAGCAGCTGTTAATTTTGCCCAACCTTCCCAGTCATTTTCACTTAAACCATCTTCAATAGTGATGATTGGGTATTTTTTAATCATTTCTTCGAACCAAGCGATCATTTCTTCACTTGTCTTTGTGCCTTCACCGCTCTTCTTTAATTCGTAAACTTTCTTTTCAGCATTGTAGAATTCACTAGAAGCAACGTCCATACCTAAGAAAATTTCTTTTCCTGGTTTGTATCCAGCTTTTTCAATAGCTTCCATGATGAGTTCGAGTGGTTCTGTATTTCCGTGTTTGCAGCTTGGAGCAAATCCGCCTTCGTCGCCAACACCTGTTTCATAACCTTTTGCCTTTAAAACTGATTTTAAGCAATGGAATGTTTCAACACCAGCTCTTAAAGCTTCGTGGAATGTTTCAAAACCTGCAGGAATGATAAAGAATTCTTGGAAGTCAACTGTGGAATCAGCATGAGCGCCGCCGTTGACAACGTTCATCATAGGTGTAGGTAAAACTTTTGCGTTAGCGCCACCAATATATCTATATAATGGCATGCCATAGCTTTCTGCTGCTGCTCTAGCAACTGCTAAAGAAACACCTAAAATAGCATTAGCACCGAGTTTTTTCTTAAAATCTGTTCCGTCGAGTTTAAGTAAAGCATTATCAATTCCGACTTGATCATCAGCATACATACCAATGATTTCAGGAGCGATGATATCGTTAACGTTTTCAACAGCTTTTAAAACGCCTTTACCTTGATATCTCTTTTTATCTCCGTCTCTTAATTCGAGAGCTTCGTTTTCACCAGTAGATGCGCCACTTGGAACAATAGCTCTACCAACTGTACCATCATCAAGTGTAACTTCAACTTCGATTGTTGGGTTTCCACGAGAATCTAATACTTCACGTGCATAAACATCAATAATTTCTAACATTTTTAATCTCCTTTAAGACCTTAATTATTATACCTAATTTAATTAAAGGTATAAACTAAAATAAAAGCGATTATTTAAAATAATTCTTCTAAATAATCGCGCTTGTTCATAAGATAATTTCTTGTTTTATAAAAGAAAAACATTTTACAATTTTAACTACAAAGATTTACTTCTTATAGGATTATCAAAGTCGTATCTAATCAAGAAATAATAGTTACTATAAGTGTTTCCATCATCCATAGCCCATTCAAAATTCACATTTTTGAATCCAACCTCATTAAATTTTCCAATATTATCGTCTTTTACTTTTGCAAATAAACTAGGAATTTTCTTAGTATCAATAATTTTAGTTAAATTTTCTATTAAAACTTTGCCACAAAGAAAATTGGAAGAATCTTTTAGACAAAACGCTGATATCTCGCCTTTATAATCAAATACAATAGAGGCTTGGAGTTCTCCTCTTTCGTTTCTTAAAACATAACAAAGAATTTCAGAGCCGGTTTTACTTCTAGTAGAGGCAAATCTCTTTAATAGATTTTTAAATTCGTTTGAAAAGTTATTGGAATTTCCAATAACCAAATTTTTATTGTTTGAAGTAAAATCTAAAATTTCATCTATCGAGGTTTCTTTTATTTTCTCAATTTTCATCATTTATCTAATTTAACGTAAATTGGTTTCATCGATTCGCTATAAACTTCATTATTAATTAATCTAAAATAAATTTGCATATAGGAAACAAATAGTTTTTTATAACTTTTATTAATCAAAATAAAGATAATAGCAAGTAAAGCAATTAAAGCCATTGAAACAGCAAATCCAGTATAAGTAAATACCGTTTTAGTCATTTCTAATGCTTGGATATTCAAAAATTCAATAGAACCAGGTGCAAATTTTAATAATAATTGCCACACAACAGAGATTATGCAACAAAGAAGAGCTAATACAAAAATAATCCAATAAATTATTTTCCAAGCTAGGCCAAAGTTTTTAACTTTTTTCTCTTTGTATGTGTAACAAGGAACTTGAATCATACGAGTGCGGTATAAATCAAAATTGGTAGGATCATATTTAATATTCATTGGTCCTTCTGAATAATAAATAACTTTTCGAGCATCTGGAACTTTAGTAAAAGTCAAAGTAAAAAACTTTTTATACTCGTTTACAGCTTGCATTCTAACAATCTTGTTACTTCTAACTTTATGATGCACTAATTTTAAAATTAAAATTAAAACGAAAATAGCGCCTGCAACAATATAAATCCACCACATATTCTACCCTCTTTCTTTAGTTGATTTAAGCAAATACCCCGCGAATTAGACATATTTTTTAAAATTATAGAATTGTCAAAATTTGTCTTAATCGTTATTAAAATTATCGCATTTTTTAATAATTTTAAAAAGATAGTAATTGAAATAATTAATCAGCAAGTGTGCCAAGCGGATCCCAAGGGTTTAATACAATTGGATCTTCTTCGAGGCACTTTAACTCTTTTTCGTTTAAATACTTTTTATTAACAACAGCTTGAAAAACATAGGAATCAAACCAACTATCAGACATTACAAAGTAACCGTCGTACCCAGTTTCTTTGCCCCATGAATTTTCAACTTTCCATCTATTAGGTTTGTCGTTTTTAATGTTAACTCCAGTTAAGCACATGGCATGGTTCATTGCAGACTGATGATAATCTAACATATCGCCTTTATTAAATTTAATATCAAATCCAAAAGTAGATTTATAATCAAAGGATAAGTCGTCCCAAAGACCGATGCTTCTTTCGCGATAACTACTAACATCACTTCCAAACCAAACAATTTCACCATCTTTAAGCTGATTAATGATTAATTCTTTCATTCTTTCCATCGGTAAATTTAAATGAAGAATTTTCTTACCTTCAAGAACGTTATTTAAATAAGCGATTGTAAATGTTTTATAGAATGGTTTATTTTCAGTTGGCGCATTAACGATTGAGACATAATCATCGATATTATTAACAAACTTATCAAAGAATGATTTTGATGTCATATCTTTTAAAGCATGGAATTTGCCATCTTTGTCTTTATATTCGAAGTCAAATTGTTGAGGCGGAACACCAAAAGAATTAACAAGCAAATTATAAATTAATTGTATTGTTTCTTTTTTCAAAGCAACAATTTCATCTTTTTTACCATCTTTAAACAGTTTTTTAGCACCAACTGCAAATTGACGGCATAAAGTATTAATTAAAGTGTCGGATTCATGAGTCGCACTGCTTTGATAAGTTTCTTTCATGACATTCTTTGGAACAACACCATATTTTTTAACTAGGTTAACAAACATGTCCCATTGTCCACCATCACTAACTCCATTAGTTAAAACATGCATTAAAACTCTTTCATCAGGATCGTTTTCAATTAAATCAGCGACTGAACTCAAAAGATAATTAGCTTTTTCTAATTTATCAAAAAATGCAATGTAATTTTGTGAAAGTTCAAAGTTAGATAATTTTAATTCAGCAGCGATTTTTTCTCTTAAAAAATTGCAAGCAGCAAAAATCCAGCATCTACCGCTACTTTTTTGATTACAAACTGGTAAAGTTTTAATCTCTAATGAGAAATCGTTTATAACATCAGGTTCATTTTTACTATCATATACTATTTCTGAAATTGGATTTTTACTTAAAGCGTGTTTGACAACAACATTTTTACTATCACTATTGTATTTTTTCTCTAATTCAGCAAATTCATTGCATGAAATTTCAAATTTCTTAATATCTATATTTTTCATACTTAAATCTCTCTTTATATACTCCAGTCTCCGTCTTTAAAAATTTGGACTTCTTTACCATCTCGAGTCGTTCCGACTATACTTAAATCTTTACTACCAATCATAAAGTCAGTATGAACAATTGATTTATTAATTGAAATCGCATCAATTTCTTCTTTAGATAAATTTTCATAACCTTTAATAAGATTAGGGAAAGCAGTACCTAAAGCAAGGTGGCAAGAAGCGTTCTCATCATATAAAGTTGAGAAGAAAATAGTGTTAAGGTCATTAATTGGTGAATGATAAGCAACTAAAGCACACTCTCCTAAATAACAAGCATTTTCATCTAAATTGATCATTTGCTTTAGTGCTTCTTCTCCTTTTTCAGCATGAACATCAACTGCTTTACCTTCTTCAAATCTGATTGAGAAGTTTTCGATTAAGATTCCGTTATAATTTAATGGTTTAGTTGAGTAAACAATTCCGTGGGTCTTAAATTTGTTTGGTGAAGTAAAACATTCTTCGGTTGGAATGTTTGGTTGAAAACGAATTTTCTTAGTTTTTGTATTTTCTCCGCCAGCTTCCCAGATAACGTTTTCTAAGAGTTCAACATATAAATCTGTTCCATTTTTACTTGTATAGTGAAGAGATTTTAAATTGAGATTATTTAATAAATTCATGTGATTTACAAGGTTTTTGTCATGAATTTCCCAATTTTTAATAGGATCGCCCTTATAAGCTCTACTTGTAATTAGGATGTATTCCCATAATTTTTCAATAGCTTCTTCATCTCTTAAATTTGGAAAAACTGTTTTAGCCCATTTTAATGAAGGAACTCCAGCAATACACCATTGGCATTCATCGTCATATTTATCGCGATATTCTCTTGTTTCTTTACCTTTGATAGCGAGAATTTCACTTCTTCTTTTTAAATCAATTCCATCCATAGCATGAGGATCATCACTATCAATCCAAATTCTAGCTGGTAAAACTTTGATGTTATGTTCATGACGAGCCTTTTCAACATCATTAAGATGAGAAACTTTATTAATATCAGCAAGATTGCTAGTTAAAATTCCAATTTTATTGTTTTGCCATTGAATATCAACAAAACTTGCACCTGCTTTATAAAGTTCTTCTGTTAAGATTTCAACAAAAGGAGCAGTTTCAATATTAGCAACAATTATCGCTTCTTGTCCTTTTTGAATGTTTGCGCCAACTACGGCAATTAATTTTGCATAATTTCTAATTTTTAATTCATCCATACAATATTTCTCTTTCCAATCTATAATATAATAATACTCGAAAGGTGTATTCGCTATGTCAAAAAAACTTGTATCAGAAAAAGATGTTACTTCTTACAAATGGGTCAAAATAATCCAATCAGGATTATTGATAGTTTTTGGCCTTGTCTTATGTATTTTTTCAAATTCAACTGATGTCCAAAATGCTCTAGGTTACATCACAGCGAGCATTGTTTTGCTTTATGGAGTTTTAACCATTGGCTTTGGAATGATATTTTCAAAAGGAATTTTAAGTATCGAAAATGTCACTGGTGCAGCTCTTATTTCATTATCAGTTTTAATTTATGATAATCCTTTAATTGTTTTAGAATATTTAGGTGTTTTTGCTGGAACAATGCTTTTGGTTTTTGCATTAATTTTTGTAATTGAGATAGTTATTGCGTTGATTTCAAAAAATTCAAGTAAGTTTTTGCTTGCAATGAATATTGTTGCTGCAATAATTTTTCTTGCTTTAGGAATAGCAACTCTAATCTTCAATTATTCATCTTCAAACGATACTTTAAAAATGATTTTAATTATTCTTATTGGCGTTATTTTAATTATTGCTGGTTGTTTGTTGATTTTCTATTACGCAGCAAACCCTAAATTCAAAATTGACCAACAAGTTATTTGTTCTGATGATGGAACCAAAAAGGTAACAATCGTAAAAAGCGATGTTTATCCAACAAAAAGCAAATCTAAAAAGAAATTACCTAAAAAAGATAAATTAGAACAAGAAAATAAAAATGAACTAACTGAAGTTAAATAATTTTATTTAAAACTTTGCCATTTAGATAAGAGTAGAGATTTGAAAAAGCAATCTCTGCTCTTTTTTTCATGGCTTCTTTTGTCATATATCCAATATGTGGCGAAAGAAAAACGTTATCTAATTTTAAAAGTTCGCTTTCCTTATTTAATGGTGGCTCAATTGAAAATACATCAAGCGCCGCGCCTTTAATTTTCTTTTCTTTTAAAACATTTATAAGAGCGGCTTCATCAACTATTCCACCACGAGCCGTATTTATTAAATATGCACTAGATTTCATCATATTTAATTCTTTTTCGCCAATTAAACCCTTTGTATCAGAATTTAAAGGAAGTGTTAAGCAAATGAAATCACTTTTTGTCATGATATCTTTTAAATCAACGTAAGTTACGCCTTTTGAAACAATACTTTTCTTAATTGTACGGCTGTAAGCTAAAACTCGGATATTAAAAGGTTTGAGTAATTCAATAAGTCTGGCGCCAATTTTGCCAGTTCCTACAACACCAACTACTTTCGATTCAAGTTCTTGACCTAAAAGATTGCCATGTGTTTTGGATTTTCTAGCTTTATTATCGTTAAGCTTAAGATCTCTTATTAATTCTAAAATAAAAGCAAGATTTAACTCAGCAACCGCTTCTGTTGCATATCCGCTACAATTTGAAACAGCAATTTTTCTAGATTTTAAATATTCTAAAGGTAAGTGATCATAGCCTGTAAAAGCAACATCGATGTATTTTAAATTTTTAGCTTCTTCAAGGACTTCTTGGCTTAATTTTGTATTATCAACAACCAAAATATCAGCGTCATGAATTCTTTTTATAATTTCAGCATCATTTCTTGGCTTTCTTAAATAATAAACAAATGTATGACCTAATGATGCAAGATCGTTTTTTATTCCTTCATAGAGACCTGGTTTAATTAAAAGGTCGTTTAACATTACGATTTTCATTTACTAACACCTGTTAATTCAACAAATTTAGGAAGTTCTTCACACCATTTACAAAAAGCATGCCACTCCTTTAATTTATGGTATCTTCTTTGCAAATACATTGTTTTAAGTTGTTGATAATTTGTAACCATTGTTGCTCCTAAACAAAAACCACATGGAGTCGATGCGACAAGTTCTCTCCGTTTTTCTTTTTTCTTATCAGCTTCTTCTTCAGGAATTGCATTATATTCATCTTTAATTCTTTCAACTATTTTAAGAATTTCTTTATTTGTCTCTGAAACACATTGACTAGAAATATCAAATTTTAATAAACAATGCATTGTAGATTGTGAAGAGACATATTCAAAAAAGTGATAACGTTGGGCTTGTTTCCACCAATAAAGAGGTGCTGTAATGTCGAATTCAACTACAATACCTTTTAAAAAATTATCGTGTCCTTCGCCTGGATGGCATTTACCTAACTTTTCAGCTCTTAAAAAATCTTTTTCATTAGCATCAGTTCTATCTAATGCTGTTCTCATAGGATTACCACTTGCTTTTACTGCAAACTCTAATCCGTATACGCTTGTTTTCCCAATGTTAAAGTCCATATTTTTCACTTGCCTCCACTAAATTTATTAATAATGCTAGTCTTGTTAATAAACCAACACCTCCTGGTACAGGTGATTGAAAAGCAACAGGTAAGTCTTTTTCACAATCCCCGACCAATTTATTATTTTCGTTTCTATTAATTCCTACATCAAAAATATAGGCATTATTTTTAAATTCATATGTTTTGTCGACAAAATTAGCTTTACCAACAGCAACAATGATTAAATCAGCGTTTTTAACAAAGAATCTTAGTTCGTCATTAGGTGTTTTTGAATGTGCAACTGTCACAGTCATATTCTTTTCTAGCAAATATTTGGCCATTGGTTTACCAACAATATTACTTCTTCCAATAACAAGAGCATTTTTTCCTTCAAATTTATAATTGTTATCGTCTAAAAAAGTTAAAATTCCATTTGGTGTAGCGCTTTTAAACTTTGATAATACATTAAATCCATCTAAATCTTTTTTTGGATCTACTGCTTGTTTAACTTTTTCTTCAGAAATATGTTTTGGCAAAGGAAGTTGAACAATAAATCCATCAACTTCTTTATCTAAATTTGTTTTTTCTATAATTGCTAAAAGTTCATCTTCACTAGTAGTAATTGGAAGTTTTTCTAAAATTGCTAAAGCACCTATTTCTTCAACATCTTTAATCTTACCTTTGATATAAGTGTTAGAAGCATAGTCATCATTAACCTGAATTATTTTGATAACAGGCTTTCTTCCTAATTTAAGAATTCTTTTAGCTAATTCTTCTTTTTTGATTGTTACATATTCCTTGATTGTTGTCATATTTTTAAAAAAGAGTTCACAAAAAAATTATAGATAACCTATATAGTATTTTAATACGAAAAAGAAAATCTATAAATGAATATTAGATAATTGAAAAATATTTGAGAATATTTGTTACAACTGCAATAGCCGTTGTTGTGCCTTCAGTTGTTGTGTCATCTGTTGCTGGTGCAGCTGTTAATGAAGTTGATAATAAAGCTAAGAATAAGAAAACTATACCAAAACCTAAAGTAAGCATGGAAACAATCTTTTCGCTGCCTCTTTCTTTTGTTTTAACGAAAACGTTTAAACCACCACCAGTAATAGCGCCGGAAGCACCTTCACTCTTACCACCTTGGAGTAAACCGAGAACAATTACAATAAAAGCGATAACCCAGAAAACATAATCATACCATTGCATTTAACACATCCTCCAAACGATGTATATATGTTAAAACATA
Source organism: uncultured Bacilli bacterium (assembly GCA_944336335.1). Classification (GTDB taxonomy): domain Bacteria; phylum Bacillota_I; class Bacilli_A; order RFN20; family CAG-826; genus Onthovivens. The sequence goes on from CALVLC010000029.1 coordinate 67,626, forward strand.
TATACAAAAAAGACAATAAAGTGATTTTACGCTAAATTTCATCTTTTTCAATTAGAAATTTGTAGAGCATAAATTGTTACAATATAGTAAATAAAGTAGCAATTACAAGAAAGATACTAAAGTTTTGCAGGCTTTTTAATTCAATTCTGCCTTTAATTCAAACATAATATCTCTAAGTTTGATAGCTTTTTCAAAGTCAAACTCTTTAGAAGCTTTATACATTTCTTTTTCGATTTCCTTGATTTTCTTTTGAAGTTCTTTCTTTGTTAACTTAGCTTTTGAATTAACAACTTCTTCAGCTTCTGTTTCGGTGTTATGAATTGGAGCAGTTATTGCCTTAACAATTGTCGTTGGAATAATACCATTTTCGTCATTGTACTTGGCTTGAATCTCACGACGTCTATTCGTTTCATCAATACATTCTTGCATTGATTTAGTTATGGAATCAGCATACATAATTGCTTTACCATGGCTATTTCTTGCGGCGCGTCCCACAACTTGGATCAAACTTCTAGTACTACGTAAAAATCCTTCTTTATCAGCATCTAAAATTGCAATTAAACTAACTTCAGGAATATCAAGACCTTCTCTTAAAAGATTGATACCAACTAAGACATCGTATTTACCTTTTCTTAATTGATAAATAATTTCACTTCTTTCTAAAGTTTTACACTCACTATGCAAATATACAGTTTTGATCTCTCTATCTTTTAAATATGCGGTCAAATCTTCTGCTGTTTTGATAGTAAGAGTGACAATCATGACCCTTTCGTTTTTAGCAATTCGATCTTTAATTTCGCTAATTAAATCATCAATTTGACCTAAAGTTGGACGAATCTCAATTTCTGGATCGAGTAAACCAGTAGGTCTAATAATTTGCTCAACATACTGACCATTAGTTTTTCCAAGTTCATAATCCCCCGGGGTCGCACTTGTGCAGATGACTTGATTTATTTCACCATCAAATTCTTCAAAATTTAAAGGTCTATTGTCAAGCGCACTTGGCAATCTAAATCCATAATCAACAAGAGTAACTTTTCTAGAATGATCGCCATTATACATTCCTCTAACTTGTGGAAAACTAACATGACTTTCATCAACAATTAGCAAATAATCTTTTGGAAAATAGTCCATCAAACAAAATGGTTTTTGACCTGGTTTACGGTTATCAATATGTCTTGAATAATTTTCAATACCTGGACAAATTCCAAATTCTTCTAAAGAGGCAATATCTTGCTTTGTTCTCATTTCAATACGCTCTTTTTCAAGAGGTTTTGCCTCTCTCTCAAAGTAAGCAATTCGTTCATCAAGTTCTTCAAGGATTGATTTACATGCTCTTAAGATGTTTTCTCTTGTTGCGGCGTGGTCATAAGCAGGAAATAAATCATAATAGTGATATTTTTCAATAATTTCGCCAGTTAAGTAATTGCATTTTGCAATTGTCTCAACTTCATCACCAAAACAATCTAAACGGATGTACCAATCATCGCTATCGGCGGGCATAATATCGATTAAATCGCCATGAACTCTAAATCTACCTGGACTTAATTCAATATCGTTTCTTTTATATTGAGAATTTAAAAGTTTACCAAAAAATTCTTTGCGGTTAATTTCTTCGCCAACTCTTACATCAAAAACAAGTTTTTTGTATTCATCAGGATCTGTTAAACCATAAATCGATGCAACCGAAGCAACTACGATCGTATCTCTTCTACTAACAATAGAATTTACAGCACTGACTCTCATCATTTCGATTTCTTCATTCATAAGAGCAGACTTATCAATATAAGTATCCGTTGATGGAATATATGCTTCTGGTTGGTAAAAATCAAAGTTTGAAACAAAATATTCGACCCTGTTTTCTGGAAAAAGTTCCTTCATTTCTGCATAAAGTTGACCAGCCAGAGTTTTGTTATGAACCAATATTAAAGTTGGTCTTTGAACTTTTTCTATAACATTAGCCATAGTAAAAGTTTTACCAGTACCAGTTGCGCCTAATAAAACTTGATACTTTTTTCCTTCATTAAGACCTTTAACAAGTTCTTTTATTGCAGTAGGTTGGTCGCCAGTTGGTTTGAATTCACTATGTATTACAAAAGGTTTACTTTCATTCATGTTTTTCGATTGTAGAATCTTCTACTTTTTCTTCTGAAATCACATTATTTTCAGAAGTTTCTTTCTTTTTGCTTTTTATCTTTTTCTTTAATTTATCGAAATATTTTCCAGTACTATTTAAATTTAAATTTTCAAAACCTTCACCACCAGTAAATAAAGTTTGATAGAAAGTACAAAAAGCTTTTGGATCAATTTTTGCGATACCACTTCTTATTTTGTTGTAATCTCTTCTTGAAAATACAATTCTTACCATTGTTTTTTCTTTACCAGAATAAGCACCTTTTACTTTAGAAATAGTCGCACTTCTATCTAATTCATCGATTGAAAATCTACAAATTTCATCAACTTTATCAGTTACAATATCAACACAATAAGCACTAGTTTGACCACTATAAATTATTTCAACCATGAGTGAACACATAAATGCCGAAATAATACCAACCAATCCACCAATTAAAGCGATACTATTTCCCTTTGTTAAATCGATAATAATACCAATAAGAACAATGCCGCCATCAAATAAGAAGAATGGAATGGATTCCTTTATTCCAGTAAATTTACTTACTATAAAAGTAAGAATATCAATGCCGCCAGTTGATCCGCCACCATGAAAAGTGATTGAACAACCTAAACCAACAATGAGTCCACCAAGTAAACCAATTACAAGCAAGAAGCCACCATCAATGCCGATTTCAGCTAAATTAGTTATAATTCCATTTTCTAAAATATAATGTGATTCCTCGCCCAACAAAACATTTAAGAATTCAGGTAATATTGGCGTTCTAAGGAATATAGATATAAAAACTGGATAAAAAATAGTTGAGATTAGCGAGGATATTGTAAATTTAAAGCCTAATAATATTAAACCGATTACAAATAAAACCCAGTTTAAAATATAACTCATAATATCTGGAGCGATAAATTCCGCGGTCAAAATTGTAATTCCGCTTACACCACCACTGATAATAGAAAAAGGAATTAAGAAGAATGCGTTGCCAGCACTAACTACAAAAGTTCCAAACAATACTAAAAATAAATTTCGTAAATTTCTTTTTAGATTGTCTTTTTGAAGAAAAACTTTTATATAGTTAAGCATTCTTTTTCGCCTCCTCTTTTAAATAAGAGAAAATAAATCCTTCAATGTAACCATCCATAACTTTGTTAACTTGTGTATCTTCGTAATTTGTACGATTATCTTTAACCAGAGTGTAAGGACAGAAAACGTAACTTCGAATTTGAGAACCCCACTCAATATTTTTTTGTTCCCCTACTATACCTTTAAGTTTATTTTTTCTTTCTTCTTCTTGTCTAGCAAAAAGTTGAGACTTTAACATGTTCATTGCAAGTTCTCTATTTTTAAGTTGAGTTCTTTCGACTTGGCAAGAAACGACAATTCCAGTTGGGATATGTGTGATTCTAACAGCTGTTTCAACTTTATTAACATTTTGACCGCCAGCTCCTCCAGATCTATATGTATCAATTTTTAAATCTGCAGGATTAATTTCAACGTTAACTGAATCGTCAAATTGAGGAATAACATTTACACTTGCAAAACTGGTATGTCTTCTAGCGTTGGCATCAAAAGGAGATATTCTAACAAGACGATGAACTCCTTTTTCGCCTTTTAACATACCATAAGCGTATTTTCCTTGAATAAGGACAGTTACGCTTTTGACTCCGGCTTCTTCACCAGGTAAGAAATCTAAAATTTTATAAGAAAAATCTTTTAACTCACAAAATCTTTGATACATTCTTAAAAGCATATTAGCCCAGTCACAAGCTTCTGTGCCGCCTGCACCTGGATGAATTTGAATAACACAATCTAAATTGTCATATTCACCACTAAAAAGAACAAGAGTATTTAGTTCTTCTAACTCTTTCTCTAAATCCTTATAAGAGGAAACTAAAAGTTCAGACATCTCTTCATCATTAATGTCTAAAGTTTCTGCTAATTCGTTTAAATCTTTAATAGAAGAAGCTAACTTTTTATAAAGACTTATTTTATATAATATGTCGTTTTTTTGATCAATTATTTTAGAAGCTTCTCTTTGATTGCTCCAAAAGTCGTCTTTTAAAGATAAAGCTTCTAATTCTTCAGCTTTTTTGCTTAATTTATCTAGGTCAAAGAGAACTACCAAGCTGTTCAATTTGCTCGGTAGCCTCTTTTAATTGGTTTTTAAATTCGTATAAATCAATCATTGACAACCTCCTTAGTTAGTGTGGATATCATCATATTCATGATCTACTGCTGCTTTTGCATTTTTATCAATATCTGTAATATTAAGATCTTTTGCGTTCTCTTTAGAAACAACTTTCATGTCTTTCGTTGGTTCGTTTGTTGCTTCTGGTTGTTTATGAACTTCGTTTTGAGCTTGTGTATTTACAGCGTATGTGTCTTTTTGTTCATCAACTTTCTTTTGAACCTTAACGTTTAATAAGTTAAGGACAACTTCAAGTGAAATTGTTTCAAGCATATCTCTGAACATTGCCCAGCCTTCATTAACATAATCTTGAAGTGGGTTGATTTGACCATAACTTCTTAAAGAAACTGATTCTCTAAATCTAGACATATTGTCGATTTGTTGCGTCCAGTTTCTATCAATGCATCTAAGTGTAATTTGTCTTTCGATTTGATCAGCAGTTTCTTTATCCCATTCTCTACGTTTAATCTGATAAGCGTTAGCAAGAACTTCACCAATATCTTCACCAGCTTCTTCAGGAACTGCTTCATCGTATAAATCCCAGTTGATTGCACTATCTTCAAGGAATCTAGGGACTGCTAAATCATGTAATTTCTTTGAACTAACAGTTCTATTTGTTTGTTCATCAAAGATACTTCTTTTACAAAGTGCAACACCACAATCTTTAAATGTATCAGATAATAAATCGTTAATATCTTTAGCAAAAAGGATTTGGTCACGCTTTGCATACATAATTTGTCTTTGTTTACTTAAAACATCATCATAATCAAGTAAGTTTTTACGAACATCGAAGTTTTGGCCTTCAATTCTCTTTTGTGCGCTTGTAATTGCACTACTTAATAATCTGCTCTCAATTGCTTCATCACCATAATTTGCAAATGATTTTCTTAGATTATCACTGGCAAATCTAACCATTAATTCATCATCGAGCGAAACATAGAATCTTGAGAATCCTGGATCACCTTGACGTCCACTTCTACCTCTTAATTGGTTATCAATACGTCTTGATTCGTGTCTTTCAAGACCAAAAACACATAAACCACCTAATTCTCTTGTTTCAGCTGTAAGTTTAATATCGGTACCTCTACCAGCCATATTGGTTGCAAGAGTAATACGATTTTTCTCGCCTGCATGAGAGATAATTTCAGCTTCTCTTGCGTGGTTTTTAGCGTTTAACATTTCGTATCTTAAACCAGCTTCATCAAGATATTTTGCAACTTCTTCACTTGCTTCAACGCTTGGAGTGCCAATTAAGATTGGTTGACCAAGACTATGTCTTTCGACAACTTCCTTAACAAGCGCTTTAATTTTTGCTTGTTTTGTAGCAAAAATATAGTCAATTTCATCTTTTCTTATGACAGGTCTATTTGGTGGAATACAAACAACCTTCATATTATAGATTTTTCTAAATTCTTCTTCTTCGGTTTTGGCAGTACCAGTCATACCGGCCATTTTCTTAAATAATCTGAAGAAATTTTGGTAAGTAATTGTAGCTAATGTAACTGTTTCTTCTTTAATTTTAACGCCTTCTTTAGCTTGAATAGCTTGTTGCAAACCATCACTATATTCTCTACCTTTTAAAACACGACCAGTGAATTGGTCAATAAGTTGAATTGTGTTGTCTTGGTCGACAAGATATTCAACATCTCTTGCCATAATATAGTTAGCTTTCAATGCTTGGTGAATTCTATGAACTAAATCTTGAAATTGAGGAGCATATAAGTTTGGAATGCCAAACATTTTTTCAGCTTTATCAACACCTTTATCAGTTAAAGAACAGGATTTAGTTTTAATATCAACAACGAAATCTCCATCAGGTACATAATCTGGGTGTTTTCTCTTGTAATCTTCATCAACATCTGTGGATCTTCTTAAAGTTTTAACAAATCTATCAGCAATTTGATATTGTGACATTGATGCTTTAGCACCGCCAGAAATAATAAGAGGTGTTCTAGATTCATCAATTAAAACACTATCTGCTTCGTCAACAATACAGTAATTAAGTCCTCTTAAAACACGTTGTTGTTTACTTGGAGCCATGTTGTCTCTCAAGTAATCAAAACCAAGTTCAGAGTTAATTGTATAAGTAACATCGCATTGATGAGCTTTTTGTTTTTCTGAAGTTGTTAAACTATGTAAATTAACACCAACTGAAAGACCTAACCAACGATAGACTTGGCCCATTTCGTTAGCGTCTCTTTGTGCTAAGTATTCGTTAACAGTAACAACATAAACACCCTTGCCTTCAAGTGCGTTCAAATAAACTGGCATTGTAGCTGTTAATGTTTTACCTTCACCGGTTTTCATTTCAGCGACGTCGCCATCATTCAAAACAAGACCACCAATAACTTGGCATTCGAATGGGTATAAGCCTAAAACTCTTCTTGCGGCTTCTCTACAAACAGCAAAAGCTTCAGTCTTAATGTTTTCTAAGGTTTCACCGTTTTTTAATCTGTTTCTAAATTCAGTTGTCTTTGCTCTGAGTTGATCATCACTAAGTTTTTTCATGTCTTCAGCAAGTGCTAAGACTTTTCTAGCTTCTTTTACATATTTTTTTAAGATGTGTTGATCTACTCTAAATATTTTTTCAATTACATTTCCCATAATTTTTACCTACGCATTTTAAAATTTTAACATTATATATAATGTTATGAAAGAAATTTTAGACTTAGTGGAAGCATAAAAATTAGGTTACCTTTTTAAAATTTCACAAAAAAATAAGGAAATTTGCAACTGTTTAACTTTACTGCTTCATCAAAAACTATGCAAAACTTCGCTTTTTTATATAATTTCAAGATTAGAAATACCTTCATGCTTCTTTAATTCTTCAACTTCGTTCTCACTAAAAACTCTTTTAGCAACTACTAAAACTTGAATTTTTGTCGGTTCGAATTTCTTTAACATTTTTATACAACTTCTTAAAGTTGACCCCGTTGTACAAACATCATCAACGAACAACAATTTTTTACCTTTAAAATCTATGCTCTCCTCATTTTTTAAATGGATATATTTATAAACTTCCTTTCTGTCTTTGTATTTTTGATTTGATTGTTTATGTTTTTCACTTTTATAAAATATGTCGCGTATTTTTAAGCCAAGACAACTAAACATATAATAAACATGATTTTCTTCTTTATGAGAAGGAACTAGCACTATTTCAAAATCATGATATAAAGTTTTTAGTTCTGATATAAAAGGTGCGATAAAAACATTAGCTAACTCAAAATCACCACATCCTTTATATTGATATATCTTTTCTTTAACAAAGTCAGCATATTCATAAATCGCTAAACATTCAGTATCATCTATCTTAAACTCTATAAATTTAGGACTTAAATGGTTCAAACAGTTATAACAAATAATTCCGTTATTTAAAAAGTCGTGGTAAGCACCATTCTTTATTTCTTTAAAACAAATCTTACAAACTTTTGTTGGCATTGATAATTGTTTGGCGGGCTTCAACCATCTCTTTAGTTTTTCTAGTTCCGATAAAAATAACTTCTCCATCTGTTGCATCTTTTTTTCTTCCAACTCGACCAGAGATTTGGATTAAAGCTTCTTTTGTGTATATAAAAGATGAGGCGTTAAAGATTATCACCTGTAAATTCTTTAATGTGACTCCTCTTTCAAGGACCGCTGTTGTAACTAAAAATTTATATTCGTGATTTCTGAATTTTTCAATACGCAAACTTCGATCTTTGCATTTAGAATGTACGAAGTTTCCAGAAACCTTAAATAATCTCATTATCATAAACAAATTTTCACACTCTTCTATAGTTGGCGCAAATATCAAAAGTGGCTTATCTTCTTTCATAAACCTGCAAAACTTAAAACAAAGATAAAAATAATTAACAATTTTTAAGTTCACAAAAATTGATGGTTCGGGAATCTTTTTACCATGATAACGCTTAAATAAAGTTACAACATCATGATCTTTTTGATGATATTTTGATAGTAATTTTTCAGAAGGTGTAGCTGACATTAAAACATGGTTGCCGCGAACACTCCTTTCAAAAAAGCTTTCTAAAACATCATTATCTTTATACGGAAAAGCATCAACTTCATCTAAAACCAAAAGATCAAAATATTTTTCATAACGAAACAATTGATGAGTTGTTAAACAAATAATATCACCTTCTAAAACCGAATTATGTCCACCATAAACACAAATTACTTTGTAATTTTTAAATGCATCTTGAAGTCTAGTTGCAAGTTCAATTACTACATCTCTCCTCGGAATTGCAAAACCGACTTGTAAATGATTTTTTAATGCAAACTCTATTGTTGCATATACAAGTTCGGTTTTGCCCGCTCCGCAAACAGCATAAATGAGTGTATTGATTTTCTTTTTATAATTGTTAAGCACTGCACTAGACACTCTTTTTTGATCTTCGCTTAATTCATAATCGATTTTTAGGTATCCTCTATATGAGTGATATTCGAATTCTTCCGCTGCTTCTCCTTTAAAAGAAATGCATTTTCGACAATAAGGAACACCATTTTTATAGCCTATGTATTTTTCATCTTCATTACCGCATAAAGAACACTTAAATATTTAAAAAAACCTCCTTTCACTAATATAAAGGAGGTTTTGCGGAAAAATTTAAAAATTTTTGAAATTTTTTTAGTTTTCGTAATTAATTATCGTATTTACTCTTTTTTCGTGTCTTCCGCCTTCAAATTTTGCATTCAAAAAGATGTCAACTCTTCTAAGAACATCTTCTAAAGTCATAAATGATTGACCAAAAGTTATCATGTTAGCGTTATTGTGTTCTCTAGTTAAATGTGAAACTTCATCGTTATATCCAATTCCACATCTGATTCCTTTGACTTTGTTTGCGGCCATACAAACTCCTTCGCCACTGCTACAAACCAAAATTCCTAAATCAGCTTTCCCACTAGCAACATTTTCTGCAGCTTTTAATGCGAACTCAGCATAGTTACAAGAATCTAAAGATGTTGTTCCAACATCAATTACTTTATGGTTCAAAGATTCTAAGTGCTTTTTTACTTCTTCCTTATATTTAAATCCTGCGTGATCGCTTCCAACTATAATAATCATTTTGTTGCCTCCACAATATCTGTAAGTTTAATTTCACCTGGTCTTATTTGTATTATATCGTCATTTACGATTTTAAAAATAGCTGATGGTATGTTGCTTTCGCATTTCCCTTTAACAACAGCATCTAATGTATCGTGAAAATATCTAATTACTTCTTGATGAGATTTTGCTGGTGGAAAAGAAGAAATATTTGCACTTGGAACTAATAATGGTGTTCCAACTTTTTCTATTAATGTTTTTACAAAATTATCATCTGGTATTCTTACTCCAACATAACCTGTGCCTAAATCAATAAATTTAGGAACTGAAGTTTTAGCCTTTAAGATTAATGTAATTGGACCAGGCATAAATTTTTCAATAATTTTTCTTGTCAAATCATTAATTTCAACAATATCTTCAAAATCTTTTATTGAAGAACACATTAAAGTAAAGGGTTTGTCATTTGGTCGATGCTTTACTTCTACTAATTTGTCATAATTTTCTTTCGAAGTTGCTCTTATTCCCAAACCAAAAACAGTTTCGGTAGGAAAAGCAATAATTCCATCACTTTTTAGTATATCGGCGCATGTATCAACGTCTTTATCAGTCAAAATTTTCATAATTCATAACCTCTTGATACAAATAAGAAACGTACTCTGTCATAAATATCTTTTACAAAAGAAAAACAAACTCCATCCTCAAAATATTTTGATAACAAAGAAGTAAGTTTTTCTTTTTGATCATAATTAATTTCAAAAGCTAGTAAGAAATTATCATTTAAAACATCTTTGTAGTGCTTAAAAACTTCTTCATAAAATGCTGTTCCATCTTCTGAATAAATCGCATTCATTGGTTCATTATTTTTAACTTTTTCCTCAATGTCATTTTTATTTTCTACATAAGGAGGATTAGAAATTATTACATCAAATTTCTTTTTCACCTTAATAAAAGGTTCAAGTTTATCGCCTTGTACAAAGTTAATATCTAATTTAAAGTTTTCGGCATTTTTCTTTGCGACATCTAAAGCATCAAAAGAAATATCACTAGCAAAAATGTTTGAATCAGGAAATGACTTTTTTAAATATAAAGCAATGCATCCAGAACCAGTGCACATGTCAAGAATAGAATCATTTTTAATATTAAGTTTCTTTATTAAGTCACAAGTTCTTAAAACAAGTTCTTCGGTTTCAACTCTTGGAATCAAAACTCTTTCATCTACATAAACATTTAAATCTATAAATGGTGCCTCATTTAAAACATATTGAATAGGTAAACCATTAAACAATTTTTGCTTTAATTCAAAAAAATAGTTGAGATTTGCAACGTTTTTGTCAAAATTCAAAGTAAGTTGACTATAATTTTCTAAGTTATTTACTTTCTCTAAAAGTAGAAAAATCTCGCTTTTAGAAATCTCTAAAGACTTTTCTTTTATTTCTTTAAGTGTTTCGAAATATAATTCTCTATTAGTTAATGCCATCTTTATTGCCAGCAATTTTTTGTTCTTGATCGTAATTGATGAGTGCATCAATAATTGCGTCTAAATCACCATTAATTACTCTATCAAGTTGTTGAATTGTAAATCCAATTCTGTGGTCAGTAACACGGTTTTGTGGATAGTTATAAGTTCTAATTTTCTCGTTTCTATCACCGCTTCCGATTTTACTTCTATATTGTGCTTCAGTTTTTTCTTTCTTTTCTTCTTCTAATTGAGCTAATTTAGAAGCTAACATTTGCATACAAATTTCATGGTTTTGAATTTGAGATTTTTCAGTTTGACAAGAAACAACTATTCCAGAAGGAATATGTGTAATTCTTACGGCTGATTCGGTTTTATTGACGTTTTGTCCACCTGCTCCTTGCGATCTATAACGATCAACTTTTAAATCAGCTGGATTAATATTAACTTCGTTTGTTTCAACTTGAGGCATAACGACTACAGTTGCTGTTGAAGTATGAATTCTACCATTTGCTTCAGTCTTTGGAACTCTTTGAACTCTATGAACGCCGCTTTCAAACTTTAATCTAGAATAAGCATCATCGCCACTTACAACAAATGAAACATATGAATATCCACCAACTCCAGTTGGAGATTCATCTAAAACCTTAACGTGCCAGCCTTTTGTTTCACAATATCTAACATACATTCTAAAAAGATCGCCAGCAAAAATATTGGCTTCATCACCACCGACTGCCCCTTTGATTTCAAAAATAATGTCTTTTCCGTCGTTTGGATCTTTAGGAATCAATAAGATTTTTAAGTCGTCTTCAATTTTTTCAAGGAGAGATTCGTTTCTTTTTAATTCTTCTTTTCCCATAGCTGCAATCTCTGCATCTTGATCTCCGCACATAATAAGTGCGTCGTTTTTATTTTGTTCAGCGTATGTATATTCGTGAAATTTTTCTACAATTGGTTCAAGTTGACTTCTTTCTTTATTTAGTTTCTTAAATAAATTCATGTCGCTAGCGGTATCTGGTTGTAACAATAAATCATCGATTTCGTTTAATCTTTTTTCACTTGTTATTAATCTATCACGCATACTTTTATCCATAATTCGATACCTCCTAAAGCCAAGAAATTATACAAAAAAATCAACCAAAATTAAATAATGATAAAGCCCTACAAACAATACGCTTATTTAAAATGCTTCATTTCTATTACTGTTTTTATACAAAAAACCTACTAAAAATATACTAATTTACTTAAAAACCATGCAAAACTAACGTTAATTAGAAATTTTAAGTTCAGCATTCAACATAGCGTCTTCGTGTGTTTCTTTGTCCCTAAATTGCAATTCATATAATAATTTATAAGCGCCATTTTGTTTTATAAGTTCATCGTGACTACCTTGTTCTTTGATTTTGCCTTCTGAAATAACCATTATTTCATCAGCGTTTCTAATAGTTGAAAGTCTATGAGCAACAACAATAGTTGTTCTTCCTTTACACAACTCATCAAGAGCATTTTGAATTAACAATTCTGTTGTATTATCTAGTGCACTAGTTGCTTCATCTAAAATTAAAATTGAAGGATTTTTCAAAAATATTCTAGCTATTGATAAACGTTGTTTTTGTCCTCCTGATAATTTAACACCTCTTTCACCAATCTGAGTTTCAAATCCGTCAGGCAAAGACATAATGTAATCATAAATATTTGCTTTTTTAGCTGCATCAATTAATTCTTCTTCGCTTGCATCTAAATTGCCATATAGAATATTGTCTTTAATTGTTCCTCCAAATAAAAATACATCTTGTTGAACAATACCAATTTGCTTTCTTAAAGAATCTAAAGTATATTCTTTAATATTTGTTCCATCTATAGTAATTTCACCACTACTTACATCATAAAATCTAGGAATAAGATGACAAATTGTCGTTTTTCCTCCGCCACTAGGACCAACCAAAGCAACTTTTTCACCATGCGGCACATTAAAGGAAACATCTTTTAAAATTCCTTTTGAGCTTTTGTAATGAAAACTAACATGATTAAAAGAAATATTTCCATTTAATTTAGGGCAAATCTTGCTTCCTTCATATAACGTTTCTTCTTCCTCGTCCATAATCTCAAGGAATCTTTTAAAACCAGTTGTTCCATTTTGGAATTGCTCAACAAAGTTTATTAATTGATTCATTGGAGTAATGAACATATTTACTGAAATAATAAATGTTGAATAATCAGCTAAATCAATTTGACCATTATAAAGAAATAAACCACCCGCAATTAAAACAATAATATTAAATACATCTGTAATAAATTGAGAAGATGCAAAGAATTTACCCATTGCATCAAAAGCAGAACTTCTAGCTTTTACAAACTCTTGATTAGTGACTTCGAATTTTTCTTGTTCTTTTTTGATATTAGTAAAAGCTTTCGTGACTCGAATTCCAGAAATAGAAGATTCTAAAGAACTATTAACATCTGCCATCGCAATTTTTGATTCCATCATTGCTACTCTCATTTTGTGGCGAAAATGAGATGTAACAAAGAAAAGTAAAGGTACACAAGCAAAAATTATTAAGGCTAGAATCCAGTTTATAATTGCTAGATAAACTAAACTAGCAAGTAAAGTAAAACCGGCAATAAAGATGTTTTCAGGGCCGTGATGAGCAAGTTCGGAAATATCAAAAAGATCGTTTGTCATTCTGGACATAATATTTCCAGTTTTATGTTCGTCATAATAAGTATATGGAAGTTTTTCCAATTTGTTGAACATATCGCTTCTCATCTCTGCTTGCATTCTGACGCCCATGATATGTCCATAATATTGGATAAAATATCTCAAAAACATTCTAAGAATATAAACCGCAAATAAAGAAAATCCAAAAATTAATACTAGGTCAATTTTCTTATTAGGAATAAAATCATTTAACATATATCTAGTTATAATTGGATACCCCATACCAATAACAGCCACTAAAAAGGCAGCCGCCATATCTGCGAAAAATATCTTTTTATGAGGTTTGTAATATTTAATAAATCTTTTTAATAAATAAATATTGCTGTCCATTTTTGTATGCCCCTTATCGAGTAAAATATTTTCGCAAAAACGTCTTTGATTTTCAATCTTTAAAAGCCTTCAATTGGTTAAAATCTTTAATTTGTTTTAGCATTTTTTCGAACAAATATTTTCTCTATTTTACCTTTTGTCTTTTTTAACCGTTTAATTAACGTGTATAATTAATAAAGGTATTATTCATGTCGTATTTAGCACTTTATAGAAAATATAGAAGCAAAAATTTTGATGAACTTGTTGGTCAAGAATCTATCAAGCAAACTCTTGAAAATTCTTTAAAGCTTCAAAAAATTTCTCATGCTTATCTTTTTAGTGGTCCAAGAGGCACAGGTAAAACCAGTGTTGCTCGTCTTTTTGCAAAGGCTTTAAACTGCGAAAAAGGAAATGGCGAAATTTGTAACGAGTGTGCTAACTGTCAAGCAATAAATGAAGGTTCACATCCTGATGTAATTGAAATAGATGCTGCAAGCAATAGCGGAGTCGATGAAGTTAGAGAACTTATTGAAAAAGTAAAATACGCTCCAATACAAGGAAAATACAAAATTTACATCATTGACGAAGTTCATATGATGACAAACAGTGCTTTTAACGCTCTTTTAAAAACACTAGAAGAACCACCAAGTTATGTAGTTTTTATCCTTTGCACTACTGAGCCTTACAAATTATTACCAACAATTTTAAGTAGATGCCAAAGATACGAATTCAAAAAAATTACCGATTCTGAGCTTAAAAGATTAATAACTCATGTTTTAAAAGAAGAAGGTGTTAGCGCTACAAACGATGCAATTAACTTAATTGTTGAACTTGCCAATGGCGGCGCTCGTGACTCCTTATCTCTTTTAGATCAAGTCATTTCTTATGCAGGCAGTAACATTGAAGAAGAAGACGTCATTAAAATGTTTGGTCTTGTTTCTAGCCAAGATAAAATTAGACTTTTAGAAGACATCAAAGAAAAAAATACATTAAGAGTCTTAAAATCTTATGATAGTTTTATTACAAAAAACATCGATTTATCGCGTTTAGTAAACGAACTTCTTACATTATTAAAAGATTCGTTGGTTTATCTAAAAACTCGTGATAAAAATTTAATCACTGCTTCTAAAGAGGAAGACGCAAAAGAAATAATGTTAAAATTTAACGAAGGCGAACTTCTTTTCTATATTGAACAGTTATTAAAATGTCAAAACGAATTTAAAACAACAAATGATCCAAACTTCTTGTTTGAAATATATTTATTAAAATTACTTAAAATGGATGAAACGATAAAAGAACAACAAACAGTTGTTAAGGAACCAGTTAAATCCGTAATCGCTCCTATTCAGGTCAAACAAGAAACACCTGTTATCAACAATAACCCTGTAAAACCTCAAGATTTTTCTAAAAAAGAAGAAATAAAAGAGGTTAAATCTACTATCGATAGCACTCCTGCTCCAGTAAAACTTAAACCATCAAATACCGAATTTGCAATTCTTGAAAATGAAGGCGATACTCGACAAGTCACGCTAGATGAACTTATTAAACTTACGATAATTTCAAATAGAGACGAGAGAAAAGTTTTAAGTGAGAGATGGTTGGCTCTCGAACAATTAGTTAACGATTCAAACGAAGGTCCTTATGCTTCATTATTATTAGACTCTCGTCCATATATTGTTACAAATTCGAACTTAATATTAATCTGCGATTATAAAAATACTGCTAAAAAAATAAACATCGTCTCAAACCAAGAGGGTTTAAACAAGATTGTTAAAAAACTTCTTGGTCGAAAAGTATGCCTTTATGCTCTTAACAGAGATGAATCAACCGAATTAATTAAAAAATATCGCAATCTTCAAGAACTTAATCACTTGCCAAAGAAGGGTGAAATTGAAGATAATAAATTGTTTTAAAGGAGAAATTACACTATGAACATGCAACAAATGGTCCAAGCTATGCAAAAGCTTCAAAGACAATATGAAAAAGAACATAAATTATTAGAAGAAAAAGAATTTACTTATACAGCTAACGGTGCAATTAAAATTACTTTAAAGGGCGATCTTGAAATCGTTGATATCGAAATCTTAGATGATGAACTCTTAAAAGAAAAAGAAGATTTAGTCGAAATGATTAAACTTGCTTATAACGGTTGCAAAGAAGAGGTCAATAACGCTGAAGAAGAATTAGCTGATAAATTCCAACAAGCCAATCGTAAAGGGGGCTTCCCTTTCTAAATGAAAGATTTAAAAGCTGTTGAAAAATTAGCAGATTCTTTCTCACTTTTTCCATCAATTGGAGCAAAAACTGCAGAGCGTATGGCCTACGCTCTTTTAGATATGGATGAAAACGACGTTTCTCTTCTTATTAAAAGCATCGAGGAAGTTAAAGAAAAAATTCATCCTTGTCCAGTTTGCGGTATCCTAACTGAAGAAGAAAAATGTTCAATTTGTTCGAGTGAAGAACGCAATCATGAGCATTGCATCGTTGTCGCTTCTTCAAAAGATGTTTTACCGTTTGAAAAAATCGGAACTTATAATGGTGTTTATCATGTTTTGGGCGGATTAATAAATCCAAGCAAGAACGTTACGCCTGAAAATCTTAAAATTTCGGAATTAGAGCAAAGAATTGACGATGAAGGAATCAAAGAATTAATTATTGCAACTAATGCTACTCCTGAAGGAGAAATCACAGCTTTATATCTTTCTAAAATTTTAGAAAACAAAAATGTAAATATTACACGTCTTGCTTATGGTATGCCAATTGGAGCTTCTTTTGACTATATTGACTCTTTAACTTTAGATAAAGCTTTAAAAGGGCGCACCAAAATAAAATAGGAGAATAAAAGATATGTTTATCACTTTTGAAGGACCAGACGGAAGCGGAAAATCAACAATTATTAAAAGAGTTTTTGAAAAACTTTCTAAAGAAGGATATCAAATTGTTTTAACACGTGAACCAGGCGGAACACCTATCGCTGAAAAAATAAGAGATATAATTTTAGATAATGCAAATCAAGAGTTAGATGCTAGAACTGAAGCCTTGCTTTACGCTGCTAGTAGAAGACAACACCTTGTAGAAAAAATCTGGCCAGCATTAAAAGAAGGCAAAATTGTTTTATGTGATCGTTTTCTTGATTCAAGTTTAGCATATCAAGGCGGCGGGAGATCTCTTGGCATTCAAAATGTTTTAAACGTTAATCTTTTTGCTACAGAAAACACTTATCCAGATTTAACCTTATTTTTTGACATCTCTCCTGAACTCGGTTTAAAAAGAGTTAACCAAGATAAGAAAAGAGTCGCTGATAGATTAGATAATGAAAATGAAAATTTCCATGATAAAGTCTATGAAGCCTTCAAAAAAATAGTTGATGATAATCAAAATAGAATCGTTACCATTGATGCTTCAAAATCAATTGAAGAAGTTACTGAAAACGCTTATCAAATAATCAAAGAAAAATTAAATGGATTACGTTAATTACTTAAAGACATATCAAGAAATACCTTACAAAATTTTTGAGAATGCATTTAAGCACCATAAAATTTTTCATGCATATTTACTAGTTGGTGAAAAAGGAACTCCACTACTTAACATTTCTAAATTTTTAGCCGCAAGCATAATCGATCCGAAAAGTTCGCCTTTTGCTGATCAAGATACATTACTCTTTGAAAGAATTTTTAATGAAAATTATGTCGATTTGCGAGTTTTTGATACAACAAAGACATCTATTAAGATTGATCAGATAAGACAACTTGAATCAGATTTTGCTAAAACAAGTTCTGAAAAATACGCTAAACGCGTTTACATAATTAATTTGGTTGAAAACTTATCGGTTGATGCAACAAACGCTCTACTAAAATTTTTAGAAGAGCCTCTTCCAGAAACATTTGCAATTCTAACGACTGAAAACGACAAAAAACTTTTGCCAACTATATTAAGTAGGGTTCAGACTGTCCATTTTTCTTTACTCCCTCAAGAAGACTTAATTCAAGAAGCGTTATCTTTAGAAGTTAATGAAGAAAAAGCTGAAATTTTATCTTTCTTTTTTAATGATGCTGAATTAATAAAAGAGAACGAGAAAAATACAAAATTAAATAAAATCATCGAAATGGGTTTAAATCTTGTATCTTGCTCAAACTACTTCCCTGAATTATTAAATTATTTGTTAAATACTGTATTAAAAACGCTTCAAGGCAAAGAAGAATTTAGGCAATTCTATGATTTAATAATCATACTTTTTAAAGAAGCAATAAAAGTAAAATATAAAGAGCAAACTGTTCTATCAAAATATGATAAAATACTAGTTAAGTTAATGGCTTTAGAAAATATTGAAGAAAAAGTTTTAATTTTGATGGACGCCAGAAACGAAATCAACTTTAACTTAAACCTTAATCTATTAACTTACTCAACTTTTAATAAAATTTTTGGATATTAATATGAATTATTGTATAAGCGTAAAATTTGAAGAAACAAAAAAGAGTTACTTCTTTCAAACAGATGATGAATCAATTTCATTAAATGATTTTGTTGTGGTTGAAACAATTGTTGGTAAAGAAATTGGCCAAGTTGTTTCAAATAAAAGAAGTCTTGCTGAGCTTAAATTTGATAAAGAAATCAAACCAATTTTAAGAAAGGCTACTAAAAAAGATCTTCAATCCTTTGAAGACAACAAGGAAAGTGCTAAAAAAGCTAGCGAAATCTTTAATAAAGCTACGAAAGACTTAAATCTTGATATGAGATTAATCAAAAGTGAATATACCTTAGATAAAGAAAAGATCTTATTCACATATTTTAGTGAAGAAAGAGTTGATTTTAGAGAATTACTAAAGCGCCTTGCAACTGTTTTAAAATGTCGAATCGAGCTTCGCCAAATTACTGCTAGAGAAAGAGCTGCTTTAGTTGGTGGATATGGTGTTTGTGGGCTCCCTCTTTGTTGCTCTTACATGTATTCAAATCAAGAAGGTATCTCATTAAATAAGGCCAAAAATCAAATGTTAACCATCAACATTCCTAAACTTAGTGGTGTTTGTGGAAAATTATTATGTTGTCTTAAATACGAAGATGATTTTTATACTGAAAGCAAAAAAGATTTTCCGCCTATTAATACAACTTTTAAATACAATAACGAAGAATACAAAATTTCAAGTTACAATATCCTAACAAAGATTATTAAATGTGTAAGCACTGATAATGTTGAATTTTTGCCATTAGATGAAGTAAATAAATACGTTAAACAAAGCGGAAAATTACCTCAAAAGAAACAACCAAATAAACCTACAAATAAAAATGCCTAATACTTTATATTTAGTCGCTTCTCCAATAGGAAATTTAAAAGATATCTCACAAAGAGTAAAAGAGGTTTTGTCTTCTGTTTCTTTTGTTGCGTGTGAAGACACTCGTAACACTTCTAAGCTTCTTTCATTAATCGGAATAAATAAACCATGTATTTCTTGTCATGAACATAATGAAAAAGTTGAAAGTGAAAAAATTGTTAGACGTATTTTAAAAGGTGAAGATGTCGCTTATTTAAGTGATGCCGGTTATCCTTGTATAAGTGATCCTGGTTTTTTATTAGCTCAAGAATGTATAAAAAATAATATTACAGTTGTGCCAATTAGTGGTCCTAACGCAGCACTTTTAGCTTTAATTTCAAGCGGACTAGAAACAAATCACTTCATGTTTTATGGTTTTTTAGATGCTAAAATTTCAAAAAAAGAAGCTGAAATTGCAGAGTTTTCTTCTTTTCCATACACTATTTTATTATATGAAGCGCCACATAGAATTAATGAAACACTGCAAACTTTATATAAAGTTTTAGGTAATAGAAAATTATGTATAGCTAGAGAAATCACCAAACTTCATGAAGAATTTATTAGAAGCGATTTAGAAACATTAGTTAAAGAGAATAACGAATATAAAGGTGAACTTGTTCTTGTCTTGGAAGGAAAGAAAAAAGATACTGCTTCTGAAATTAGCGATGAAATCTTAGGCAAAGCAAATCAATTAGAAAAACTAGGATATTCTAAAAAAGAAGTCTCCTCAATTTTATCAACTATATTTGATGTTAATAAAAACAAAATATATAAAGAATTAATTAAAGATTAATCGTTATATTTTTCTATTAAATAATTATAATGCTTAATTGTTTCTGGGTTTACTTTTAAAACTTTTCTGTCAAAAGTAAATAATCCATTATATTCAGTTTCGCAATCAGCAAGTTGAGTATAAATTACGCCATTAAGCACACCTTCATCAATTAATTTTAAGAACTTTTTATAAAGCTTTTCATATTTATGTGATAAGTTTGCTCTAGATAAAGAGAAAGAATGAGCAAAAAATCCTTTATATAAAGAGTGCTTTTTGATTTTTAATCCTCTTCCGCCACACTCAGAAAGTATATAAGGTTTATTTTGTTTTAAATCTTTTCTTCTTCTAGTCTGGAAAATATAAGCATGGATTGAATATAAATCTCTTTTATTGCTTATATACCAACCACTAGTTGTGTCATAAATACGAGAACTATCATATTCTTTAGCCAAATCATAAATACTATCAGGTTCAAATTCGCCCCATCCTTCATTAAACAATGTATAGCAAATAATTGAAGGATAGTTATATAACTCAGAAATAATTTCTTCGAGTTCGCCTAAATAAACTTTTTTAGATTTATTGCCTTTTCTTCCGATTTTATCTTCGTTCATTAAATTCAACTTGTTAAAAAGTTTAATGTTAAAACGTGGGAAAGCTATATTAAAGAATTTATATTTGTATCCGCCGTTTGGAATATCCTGAATAACAAGCATTCCGTGTTTATCACAAAGATAATAAAAATAATCCATCTCAACTTTTATATGTTTTCTAATCGTATTAAAACCTAAGCCTTTTAAATTAAGAATATCTTTTTCATAATCATCATAACTAGAAGGTGTAAGTGAGTTTGGATAATAATAACCTTGATCTAGTAATCCATTTAAAATAATACGCTTATTATTTAAATACACTGCAGAAATCCCGTTATCTTCTTTAACTTCAATTTTTCTGAATCCAAAATATGACTTAATAAAATCATTTTTATAAGAAATTTGAACATCATAAAGATAAGGGTTCTTATATGACCAAGAAATGGGATTTTCAAGTGTCACTAAATTCTCTTTATTAGTTTCAATACTATAAACTTTACCTTCTATTGTAACAAGTGCTTTTTCATATAAAGTACTATTTGTCATTACAATAATGCCAACTTGATTTTTGTCGTAATGAATTTTAAATTTGATGTCACGAATATAATTCTTTTCAACAACTTCCATCCAAACGTTTTTATAAATTCCGCTGCTTGAAGAATAAAAACATGTTTGTGGATTTAGACTTTGCTTCCCACGGCTATAACAAAGACTGTCAGTAAAATCTCTAACTTTAATTGTAATTTCATTCCTCTCTTTTAAAAATGAGGTAATGTTAATAGATGCTTTTGTATAAGGAGATTCGTGATAAGTTACAAAATTGCCATTAA
Source organism: uncultured Bacilli bacterium (assembly GCA_944336335.1). GTDB lineage: Bacteria > Bacillota_I > Bacilli_A > RFN20 > CAG-826 > Onthovivens. The sequence continues at coordinate 88,974 of CALVLC010000029.1, forward strand.
TAAAGAGGTCATAAACTTGATCTACTCCATCTAAATGCAAAATATAATTTTTATTTTTATCAATCTCATCAATTATTAAAACTTTTCTATAAACAAGTACTTCGTCTGCTTCTAGTAGGCGATTTACATTAGAAAATGGAGCTTCTACTACAAAAGGTACATTTATTTTTCTGTCACTTTCTACAACTTCTTTACCTTTTAAAATTTCTAAATTCCATTCGCCGTTTAAATTTATATAAGAATTTCTTACTAAATTTGGTCTAGGGTATTCTTTAAAAGCGATATGATTAACATCTCTAATCTCTTTATTTTCTTTTTTTAATAAATCATTTACTAAATAACCATTATTCTTTGGTGTTGATTTTGTATATTTAAAAACAAAATAAAGAGGAATCAAAACAAGCAATAAGATTCCTAGTGCTACTAAATAACCAAAATTTGATGGTAAAGCATTTGGAAAATCAAATTGATCATAATAAATTTCACCATAAGAATTATTCAATGCGCTTCCAATAAAAGGACCGATACACATAGGTAAAGCAACAACAAAAATCATTCTTATGCCCATGAAAATGCCTTCATTGCCTTTTGGAATATAGGTTCTAATCAATGAATTTAGAATTGCTGGAAAACTAACATAACCTAAAATCATAATAAGTCCACTAATTGAGGCATAAACTATTCTTCCTACTTCATTTTGAATATAAGGAACAAAAAACATCATAAATAAACCAATAGAAGTTATTAAAAGTGTTGGAATCAACATTTTTGCTTTGCCTTTTTTATCGGCTCTAAATCCAATAAAGACACTTAAGACTGAACCAAAAAGAAGAGCAATCGCCATAACAATAGCAAAAGGCGTTAAAAAGCTTTCGCCGGTATTTGAAATTTGGCAAGTTCTTTCAACATAAATCATTAAATATGGAAAATAAACTTGAACAGAAACGTTAAAAATAAAATAAGCAATTAAAACAATGTAAAGTAATTTATTCTTTTTAATGACTGATGGCTTAAAACCTTCAAGTAACAAAGAATAATATTTTTCCTGCTTCTTTTCTTCTTTCTTTTCCTTTGGAAGTAAAAATAAAGATATAATTCCTACAGCAAACACAATTGCGCCAACAATATAGAAAAATAAATCCCATCTATTTCCGTTCGCTTCTGTTGTAAGTCCATTTAATCCAACAAAAATAATGAGCATTGCAACAAGAGGTAAGATTCCAAGAACGCCTTCAACCTTAGCTCTATTTTTATCGTCAATATTTTTAGTTATATAAGAATTAAATGCTGCATCATTTCCAGTTGATCCAAAAAAAGTCATTATGCAATCAATAACTATTACCATTATAGCAGCTGTAATCGCACTCATTGATATTGGTATGATTTCAACAGCGCCATAAACATTTAATAAACCAAAAGATGCAGTTGCTACGCCCCATAAAATATACCCAAAAGAAATAAAAATCTTTCTTTTTTGGATTTTATCAGAAAGTCCGCCCATTATTAAAGTTGTTAAAGTTGCAGTAACAGCACTTAAAGCGGTTGTAATCGAAATTAGAAGATTATAATCGAACTTTTCAGCAGTTGGAGCATTGAAATTTAAATAAGCAATATATGTATTTAAATACATATTTTCTATTGACCAAGCAAACTGTCCGGCTAAGCCAATAAGAATTACAACAAGCCACATTCTAAAAGTGACTTTTGATCCATTATTTTGTTCAATTTTCTTGCTTTGATTCATGGTTTTCTTCCTCACTTTCTCTTTCAAAAGGAGTTAGACCAATGACATCGCTTACTTTTATTGAAAAAGCAATGCCACTACCTTTAGTATCAAGTCCGGCTTGTTTATAAATATTGAGCATTACATTATCTTTTATCTCTTCATCAACCAAAATAAAGACAATTTCTTTTTCTGGTTGAATTACAATGCCAAAAAACGAACCTAATTCCTTGTTTCCAGTACCATGAGCAACAAAAGTTGTTCCGCCACGAGCGCCACACTCTTTTGCTGCATCCATGACTATTCCAGTATAGCCTTGGTTAACGATAACAATTATTAAATCATAATTCTTTTTGTTTTCCATTATTATCGTTCCTCCTTACATTTTCTCTTGTATTTGTTAGATATTTATAAACTAAAACGCCTGCAACCGAATCAATTTCCATGCAGAAACTGATTCCTTTATACTTTTTATTAGCTTCAAATCTTTTTTTAACTATATCTTTGAACGATTCAATATCGCTCTGCTTTAAAAGAGAAAGAACAATGTCTTTTTTGGTTTCGCCTATACCTAAAATATCATAAATTTCTTTAGTAGCTGTTCCTGTTCCATATACCTTAAAAGAAGCTGGTGCTTTGTTTTTTTCAAAAGCGTGCACAAAATAATCACCCTGGCCACGATCAACAATTATTACCATGATTTTTAATTTTGATACTTCATAATCTTTATCGTAATTTGCTGAGCCGACTTTTACTTCAATTTTTTCTTTCTTCTTTTTAAAAAACATAAGACTCACCTATAAATGAATAATTTGAGCATCGTTTGTTTCTCTAACTTGTTTTTGGACCAATTTATTTCTAAGACGAATTTTAATAGTTGCTTGAAGTCCTAAAGCTTGAATACAAATGACAGGTACTGCACTAATCAAACCAATAACACCAAAGCCACTATTTTCCCCTACAATATTAGCAATCCCCATTACAAAAGGTAAAACAAAACAAGAAGACATGGTTCCACTTGCGACTCCACCAGAGTCAAATGCAATAGCTGTATAAATATCAGGAACCGCAAAAGACAGTGAAATACTTAATAAATATAGTGGAACATAGTAATAAACAATTGAAAAATCGCCAAACAATTCTCTAACAACTTCTAAAACAATAGCCAAAGCTACGCCAAGACATAAAGTAATTAGCATTTTATTTTTAGAGATTGTGCCACCACTAACTTCTTCGACTTGTTGATTTAAAATATGAACACCAGGTTCAACAAGAACAACAGCAAATCCGATAACAACAGCAAGTATAATTAGCAAATAATTATAATCTCCGCCATGAATTGGATTTCCAAGATTATTTCCTAAGGAATATCCAACTGGTATTAACCCAAAATTTGCTGCTACAAGAAAAACAGTTAAACCAAGATATGTGTAAACAAAACCTAAAACTATTTTTATTAATTCTTTTGAGGGAAGTTTAATAAAAATAAATTGATAGATTAAGAAAAACACAAAAATTGGAACAATCGCTAAAAGGACCTCTAAACAAGTTGTTGATAGAATGTCTAAAAACGGTATATCGATTGCTATTGTATTTTTTAAACCACTAAAATCTGTAAATCCGCTAATGGCTAAAAATAAAATCATTGTAGAAATTAATGGACCTATAGAACAGATTCCAGTAATACCAAAAGAGTCACTTGAAGAGTTTTTTCCACCTCTAACCGATGCAACACCAGCACCAAATGTAAGTAAAAAAGGAACAGTTACAGGGCCAGTTGTTACTCCTCCAGAATCGAAAGAGATAGAAATCATTGCTTCGCCATTTTTTCCATCAAGTAAGCAACCTAAGGCAAATACAATAAAATAGAAAAAGATAAGCCAAATTTTAAGATTTTGCTGAAAAACAATACGTAGTAGACCAACAATCAGGAAAATTCCAACGCCTATTCCGATTACAATTTTTAAAATCCATGGATTAATAATAGAAGATAAAAGATCTCCTAAAACCGTCAAATCTGGTTCAGCGATAGTAATCATTGCACCAAGCAAGAACGATAAAACAACCATAAAAATTATCGATTGCTTTTTTGTGATACTTGAACCTATATATTGCCCCACTTTAGTCATAGAAATTTCACTACCAAATGAGAACATTGCCATTCCTAAAATAAGGAAAACAAGGCAAATTAAGAAAGTGAGCAGCATATTAACTGAAATGGTTTCGGATGGCATTAAGAAAGAATATTGTAAGCCGAAGATTACAATTACAATTAATGAAATTGGCACAACACTAATTGCCGCTTCTAGTAACTTACCCCACGCTTCTTTCAGCATATTTTAATTATAGTTCATTATGATTTTTTTTAACACAAAAATATTTAACAATTTACGATATTTTTAAATAAATACTTTGCAAAACTAATATATTTTGATTAATTTTACTAATTTAAGAATTAGTTAATTTTTGAAAGGTTTCTTCGTTATTTTGTTGTTTTTAGCAAATAATTGCTCAAATTCAAGTGGTATTTTAGTCGATAATTTGTATGTTTTTTGAGTCAAGGGATTCTTGATTATCAACTCATATGCGTGTAGGCAGAGTCGCCCAATTGGATTTTCTGGTTCGCCATATTTGTCATCGCCTAAAACATAATGACCTAAACTTCCTAAGGTAACTCTAATTTGATTTTTTCGACCAGTAAAAATCGTAACATCTAATAAAGAATATTTTTCGTTCTCTTTTATTACTTCGTAATCGGTAATACATCTTTGAGCTTTTTTATCCTTAGAAGAAGTAACATACATTAAATTTAAAGCATTCATTCTTAAATAATTAATAATATGTTTTTTCTTTTCTTCCATGGCTCCTTCTACAACAGCAAAATAGCCTCTTTTTGAAACGAGTTCATTCCAGTTATTTTGAAATTCATCCTTTAGCTTTTCGTTTTTAGCAAAGATTAAAACTCCACTTGTTTCTTTATCTAATCTATGAACAACATAAATTCTGTTATGTTTGTCTTTAGCCTGAACATAGTCCATAACCATTCTATAAGCAGTAGATGATTTTTCTTTATCACTTGCAACACTTAAAAGTCCATAAGGTTTATTTATAGCGATAATATCGTTATCTTCATAAATTATTGGTAAATCTTTACGGGCCTTTTTCCTAATAGGTTTTTTAGAAATGATTAAACTATCACCTTTTGTTAAATGAAAGTTAAATTGGCTAACTGGTGCCCCATCAATTGAGATTAAATGATGTGACAAAAGTCCTTTTGCATTGTTTCTAGAGAACTTTAATTCTTCAATTAAGTACGATAAAAGTTCAGAATCTTTCTTAACTGTATATTCTTTGATATCTAATTCTTTTTTTGATTGGTATTCTTCTAAACTTTTACCTTTAAGTCTATTTTTTAAATTCTCTTTATAATTTTTATTCATCGTTTAATTTAATTTGGTTAGCTGCTTTCACAAATCCTAAAAATAATGGATGTGGTTTGAGTGGTCGAGATAAGAATTCTGGATGGAATTGACAGGCCACAAAATAAGGATGATTTTTAAGTTCAACAATTTCACAAAGATTAGTTTGAGGATTTACTCCGCTAAAAGTTAAATTTCCATCAGAGAATATATCTTTATATTTATTGTTAAATTCATATCTATGTCTATGGCGTTCTCTGATTAATTCTTGCCCATATAATTCATATGCCTTAGTTCCTTTTACAAGTGCACAATCATATTCACCAAGTCTCATGGTTCCACCCATCTTAATTCCTTTATATTGATCAGGTAAATAATCAATAATGTTGTTCTTGCAATTTTCTTCGAATTCCGTCGAATTAGCATCTTCAAGTTTTAAAACGTCCCTTGCATATTCAATCAAAGCAACTTGCATACCTAAGCAAAGTCCTAAATATGGAATGTTATTTTCTCTAGCAAACTGAACAGCTTTAATTTTTCCTTCAGTTCCACGTTTTCCAAAACCACCTGGAACAATAATGCCTTGAACATTACCTAACATTTCTTTAACTGTTTCGTCTGTTAAATTATCACTATTAACCCATTTAATTTCAACTGAGCGATCGATAGCATAACCAGCATATTTTAATGATTCAACAACTGAAATATAGGCATCATGGAGTGATACATATTTTCCAACAAGAGCGATTTTCACATTCTTTTTTAATCTTTTAATTTTTTCAATAAGTTTAACCCAATCACTTAAATCAGCACTTGGAGCACATTTTAAGTTCATGTGTTTTACAATGAGATCGTCTAAATGTTGTTTTTGTAAATTTAAATCAACTTCATAAATAATTGGAACGTCTTTAACACTAATTACTGCTTCATCACTTAAGTTACAAAATAAAGCAACTTTTCTTTTTGATTCTACATCGATATTAACTTCACATCTTAAAAGTAAAGCATCTGGTTGAATACCTAATCCCGTTAATTCTTTTACACTATGTTGAGTAGGTTTTGTTTTGATTTCACCAGTTGTTTTTAAATAAGGAACAAGTGTGTTATGAACAAAGAATGTGTTTTCATAGCCAAGTTCTCTTCTTAATTGACGAATAGCTTCTAAAAAAGGCAAAGATTCAATATCGCCGACGGTGCCGCCGATTTCAACGATACATACATCGGTATCGCCTTTTGCCTTAAAAGCTTCAAATAATCTAGATTTAATTTCGTTTGTGATGTGAGGAATAATTTGAATAGTTGCTCCAAGAAAAACGCCTTTTCTTTCTTTTTCTAAAACTGCACTATAGACTTTACCACTTGTTACACTGCTTTCTTTTGTTAAAGAAGTATTAATGATACGTTCATAGTGACCTAAATCTAAATCAGTTTCAGCGCCATCTTTCGTAACAAAAACTTCGCCATGTTGATATGGAGACATAGTGCCTGGGTCAATATTTAAATAAGGATCTAATTTCATTGAAAAGACATTAAGTCCTCTTCTCTTTAATAAACGACCAATACATGCAGCACTGATGCCCTTTCCTAAGCTTGATACAACACCACCTGTAACAAAAATAAATTTCATGTCTTTTTCCATAATTAAAAATCCTCAAACATCAATTTATAGTATTTATAAGGGTTGCCCTTAATATTCTAAAAGAAAGTGCTCTTTATATCAATTTATATTACGTTAAAATTTTGCTAATTTTTAAAACCATATTATTTTAGAAAATTTTGAAATTCTTGTATAAATAAAAATAAAAAAGCCTGCATGTAATTTATAAAAATATAAAGTTTTTGCAGGCTTTTTTAAATTTATAATACTTTTACTTTAAATTATCCATGCATAAACAAGCACAACCAATGATGCCAGCATCATTCTTTAAACTGGCAATTTTGATTTCAACTTTTGGGCAATGGCTATAACCGTAATTATATTTTTCACAATAAGCTACGACTTTATTCAACAAATAGTCGCCTTGATTAGAGATGCCTCCACCAATAAGAATAATTTGTGGTCTAAATATATTACAGAAGTTAAGAATACCTTCACTTAAATATTTAACATAAGTATCGATAACTTTAATTGCGGTTTCATCTCCTTTTTTTGAGCATTCAAAACTTGTAAGACCATTTACTTTTTCAATGTCATGATCACAATAATCCCACATTATAGAATTAGGATTTTTCATCATTTCCTCTTTTGTAGATTTAAGTAAAGCGCTTGCACTAGCATAAGCTTCAAAACATCCTCTTCTGCCACAACCGCATTCATGGCCATCAACTACAATGGTTGTATGTCCAAGTTCAGCACCTTTCCCTTCAACGCCTTCAAATAATTTATCGTTAATAACGACTCCGCCGCCAATTCCTGTTCCAAGTGTTAATAGAACAACATCTGTGTAACCTTTTGCGGCGCCAAATCTTTCTTCGGCTAAAGCAGCAACATTTGCATCATTTGATAAGAATACAGGTAAATTTAGATCTTTTAATGAATCTTTTAAAGAAACATCTTCAACATGTAAGTTACAAGCGTAGTCGATTGTACCAAGTTTATTATTAACAACACCTGGAATACCAAAACCAATAGCTAGTGGATTTAATCCGTTTGATTTGGCATAGTCAACCATTTCGACCATCAAATCATGAATGTCATTTAATAGAGCTTCTTTCCCGCCCTCGACACTATTTGTCTTTTTTGAACTTTTGTGTAAAATTACACCTTCATTATTAACTAAACCAGCTTTTATAGACATACCGCCTACATCAACGCCAATATAAACATTTTGCATAAAAAAATCTCCTAGAAATATTTTACATACTTAGGAGATACATTTCTATTGTTAGGAGTTTAATTTTAAACCTTTTTTCTAATTTGTATTTTTCAAAAAAGAAAACTTCTTTTTGTTCTAACAAAAACATTACGATGAAAATAGTTGAGTTTTGCAGGGTTTTTGCTTTTTTGGTGGAGATGCGGAGAGTCGAACTCCGGTCCACATATCCTTCTACAGAGACTACTACAGTTTAGTTAAGATTTATATTTCATGGCTTATCAATCTTAACGAACTTTACACCACTAGATTATAATTTTTCGTTCTCATCTTATAATCGTTGAACAAGACTTATCTCCCTAGATTGAGAAGCTTTAATTAGTCAGGAGCAAACTAACTAAGCCCCACGCTAACTCGATAATGAGTTACTGACTAAGCAGCAAATGCGTAATTGAAATTTCTGTTGCCAGATAATTTTTTTGTTTGTGATAACGTCACAACTCGACTGCAATCAATGCCAAAGGGTACATGTCGAAACCAGTACATCCCCAGGTGCAATAATAATAAGTTTTTAAGGACTTTTTGTCAATTTCGAAAGTAATAAAATCATTTGTTTATAAACTATTAATAGTTTATACTTATACATGCATTCAATTTTAGAGGATATTTAGATGGCAAAAGACAAAGTAAAGATTATTAAAAACAAAAAGAAATTCAACTTTGCAACAGTTTGGAAATATATTCGCACTTTATATAAAAATGACGCTGTTGTCGAAGTCGCTACTACTACAAAATGGTGGTGGTCAATTATTTTATTCGTTGTTTCTCTTATTATTTCAGTTTTACCAACAACTGTAAGTCAAGCAACCTCACAAGGTAGAAACTTTTTAACTTCAGTAAATGCTAGTTATTCAGATCCATTTATTAATGGTCTTTATGATTATGATAAAAACGCAGAAGATAGTGGTGAAATTATTTTTGATGCAACAACAAATAAACTTTCAGCAACAACAGATCAAAGTGATTATTATGATACAGGAAGTTATGCTTTAGCAGATGGCTCTAGAGCATTAAAACCACTTTATACTTACAAAAGAACAGTTGAAAACAGCGGGGTCACAACTACTACAAACCATTTAGATATTTATGTTGTCTATTTTGAAGAAAATACAACCGAAAGTTTGAATCAAATTTTAAATTCTATTCAAAATTCAAACACAAATTTTGCTGATGGAAATATCACTAGCACTGATTTGAAATATATACGTCAAACTCCATTTATTCTTTTCACGAATGATAGTTTCTATGCTGTGAACTATTCATCTCAAGGAACTTCCTCAATTTCTGGTAACTATAACCACATTTTAGAAGCGTTTAATTTTGAAGGTTCAACTTATACTTTTAAAAATGTATTAGAGAACAATGTTGACACAAACTTAAATATTGCCGAAACTCAAGCCGCAATCTTTGAAAACTTTTTAACATGGTGTGATTATTCTTATATTGATCCAAGATTTAATTCCACATGGGTTACATTTGGTATTTATTGTGGTGTTAACGGTTCAATTATGCTCTTAATGGGTTTAATCCTCTGGCTTATGTGCAGAGGTAAAAATAATCCAAATAACAAAATTAAAATTTGGGAAACATATTCTATGGGATTCTGGGCAGCACTATCTCCAGCACTCATCTCACTTCTTGGCTTTGCAATGCCAAGCATGGGTATGATGTTATTCATAATGCTCTACGCATTTAGAATTATGTTCCTCTCAATGAAACACTTAAGACCTGTCTATTAGTACATAAAATGAACAATTTAAAAGCTCAGTCGAATATGGCTGAGCTTTTTTGTCATTTTAAACTTTTAACTAATCTTTCCAGTCACTATCTGGATTACCTTTATTATCAAAATGTAATTTTACTTCACCAAGTACATCACTTAGTTCACGATAAAAATAATCATCTTTATAAACAACTGGATTTTCAAAATCAGCAGTAAATATCATCTTTTTATTTCTTTTGGCTATTTCAATAATTTTATTAACAATATCACCATAGTGTTCAAAAAAGTGATCTTTTACATATTGTAATTGAGTGTAAAAATTTGGTTCAACATAAAATCTTGAGCCATCTTCAAGTTCATAAAGATTTATATCTTTATAATTTTCATCAACTATTCTTTTTAAATTATCAAATTCGATCATTTCCATAATATTAGTCTCCTTTAATGATGATATTCTTCGTTATTTATAATTTTAAATGCGCGATATATTTGTTCCAAAACAATTACTCGACACATTTGATGTGTAAAAGTCATTTTAGAAATAGAAATTTTTAAATTTGCTCTTTTTCTTATTTCATCGCTTAATCCTAAAGTTCCTCCTATTACAAAGGTTATTGGTGAAATTCCTTTTGCAATTAATGAATTAAGTTCACTTGCAAGTTCTTCACTAGATAAAAAGTTTCCTTTTAAATCTAATAAAATTACATAATCATCGCGATTAATTCTTTTTAAAAGTCGGTCCCCCTCTTCTTTTTTAACAAGTTCTTCGCTTTTATTTTGAATTTTTGTTTCCTCAACTTCGATTATTTCAAGTTTAGCGAATCGTGAAAGTCGTTTTTGGTATTCACTAATCGCGTCTTTTAAAAATTTTTCTTTAATAGAGCCAACAACAATTAGTCTAATTTTAATCATAACTCAACCACCTCGTGTTGATTGGCACATTTAAGTTCGATATTTGACAAATCTAAATTTCGTTTTAAGAAAATGTTTCTATAAGTTTCTAATGCTATTTCAGGTGTATTGCATTCTTCACTTAAATGAGCTAAAATAATTTTTCTTGTATTTTCTCCGATCAAAGAACACATATAAAAAGCACTATCTTCATTTGATAAATGGCCTTTATAAGAAAGAATTCTTCTTTTTAAAATTTCTGGTCTTTTACTATTAAGTAACATATCAACATCATGATTTGATTCGATAATGTAATATGTTTTATTTTTAATTAAATTAAAAGTTCTTTTTAAAATTTGACCAGTGTCAGTTAAATAAACTAATTCTTCATCTTTATCCTTGATTAAATAACCACATGTTGGATTAGAATCATGAGAAGCTTTGATCGGAGTGATTAAAAAACTACCAAAATTATACTCACTATAACATTTAAGTTCGTTTTCTTTTAAAAGAGGAACAACGTTTTTTAATGAATATCGTTTCTCAATTGGGACCATATCAAAAGATTTTACGTGGTCACTATGGGCATGAGTAAAGAAAAAATAATTGATTTCTGCAAGGTTTTTTCCAGTAGAAGATAGTTTTTGTTCTAATTCTCTTTTAGAAATACCAAAATCAATAACTAATGATGTATCATCATTAAAAATTAAAGTAGCATTCCCTTTTGAACCACTAGCTAATATATAACTTTTAATCATTGTTATCAGCGTCTTTAAATTTATCGGAATAATTAGAACCTGGCATTTCGTTATAACTATGTTCTCTTGCAGGAGTAAAGAATCTACCATAAGCAGTAATAAAATAAAGTTCAGTACTACCTGTTCTACCATTTCTGTTTTTAGCAACAATTACTTCAACTGGATCGGCCTTCTTATCGTCTAAAAGTCCTCTTTCTTGAACTTGTGGTGTTGGCTCGTTACTTTCGCCACCCTTATTCTTTTTATCTCCACCAATAGAGATGCCTTGATTTTTATAATAATCAGGACGATATAAGAACATAACTTTATCAGCGTCTTGTTCAATAGCACCAGAACTTCTTAAGTCAGCAAGCTGTGGCCTCTTGTTTTCTCTTGCGTCAGTTTGACGATTTAATTGAGAAAGAGATAAAACTGGACAGCCTAATTCACCGGCTAACATTTTTAAACGACGTGAAAAGTAAGCAATTTTGGCTTGTTCGTTATCTTTATATATATTTTTTGAATCGTTAATAAGACCAATATAATCGATAACAATAAGAGCAAGGTCGCCTTTCGATTCTTTAAGTTTTCTAGACTTTAGAACAATATCTTCAATAGAGGAGCCACTGTTATCGTCTATATATAAAGGAACGGAAGCAATATCGTCTTCAACTTCTTTTAATTTTTGACGATCATTAATCGAAAGAATGCCTTTTTGAATATTGTCATAAGAAATTGAACTTTGCGATGCAAAAAGTCTCTTCAAAATCATGTCAGTTGCCATTTCAAGAGAGAAAATAGCTACAGGTCTATTTGTTTTTGAAGCCGCATTAAAAGCAATATTTAAAGCAAGTGCTGATTTTCCAACAGATGGTCTAGCAGCAAGAATAATTAACTCGTTTTTATTTAAACCATTAATAATTCCATCAAGTCTAGAAAATCCGGTTGTAATACCAGTGATAGAGCCTTCTACACCATGACTTTCTTGGATTTTGGCACCAACAACTCTTGCCGCTTCGCTTGCGCTAACAAAATCACTAACTCTTCTTTGCTCAGTGATTTTATTGATTTTTGCTTCGCATTCAGCAACAAAGGCGTTAATGTCTTTAATTTCTTTAGTGTTGTAAGTTTGTTCGATATTATTTAGTTCTTGTAAAAGCGCTCTTAACAAAGTTTGGTCTTTAAGATTTTTAATATAAAAAGGAATGTTTTGAAACGTTGTAACACATTGAGCAAGTTTAACTAAATAATCAACGCCACCGATCTTATCGATTTCTTTAGTGTTTGTAAGTTGATTTGTAACAGTTGTAATATCAATCGCAGTTCCTGCATCATATAAAGTTTTCATCGCTCTAAAAATAGAACGATTCTTTAAATCTCCATAATAAAAATCTTCCTCAGTGAGGCTTACTAAAATATCAGAAGCATTTCTTGAATCTAACAAGCAAATACCTAAAACAGTATTTTCACTATACTCATCACAAGGAAAATTTTTAATCATAGTTAATTACTTTGTTTCTTCAACTAAATGGACACGTACTGTCCCAATAACATCTTTATATAATTCAATTTTTAAATTTGTGTAGCCAAAAGCATTCATAGGATATTTATCGATAAATTTACGTTTATCAATAATAATTCCATATTTATCTTTAAGTTCTTTTTCGACTTCTTTTGTTGAGATACTGCCAGCTGGAGTATGGTCAGCATGAGCTTTTAATTTAAATTCAACAACAATTGTCTCGAGTTTAGCTTTTGCTTGAATTGCTTCTTCTTTTAAGGCTTCTTGTCTTTTTTCTTCAGCCGCTTGTTCTTTTTTAAGTTCAGCAAGAGTTTCTTCAGTTTTTCTAACAACTAATTTTCTTGGAATTAAAAAGTTTTTAGCAAAACCATCGGAAACAGTTTTGCTTTCTCCTTTTTTTCCAATGCCTTTAACATCTTTAAGTAAGATAACTTCCATTTTAATTACCTCCCTTTTTCTTTTGAATTTCTCGCATATTCTGCGTTTTCTGAAATTGTTTCGGTTAGAAGTTGTTCAACTTCTTTCATTGATTTATTTCTAATTTGGGCTGCGGCCATCGCAAAATGTCCGCCTCCACCTAATTTTTCGCAAAGTATTTGAACATTTACTGTTCCATCGCTTCTCGCGCTTATATAAATAACATCATCCGCTGATCTAGCAAAAGCAAACGCTGCATTTATGCCATTCAGTTGTATGCAACCATTTGCCGCCTTCGCTAATAATGTTGAATCGTAAATTTCGTTACTGTTACCTTGGCAAATAACAATTCCATAAGATACAGTCTTCAAATTATTAAGTAATGAATTTACAGTCATAACTTCTTTATACTCGTCTTTTAAGAAGTTGTCAGCAGCACCATTATCTGCTCCACATTCTTTTAAAATAGAACAAGCTTCAAATGTTCTTGCTCCAACAGATTTAGATTTAAAGAAATTAGTATCAACAAAAATACCAGCAAGCATAATAGTAGCAATTTTTGGTGAGAATTTAATTGATTGTTTTTCGCTATTATATTTAGAAATCTCTATAACTAATTCTGAGGCGCTAGAAGCACTCGTTTCAATAAGATAAATAACTGGTTTTTCAATGAAATCTTCAGCTCTTCTATGATGATCAATAATACAAACTTTTTCAGTTTTTTCTAAAAGTTCAGGACACAAAGTCATTTTTGGTCTTGAAACATCACAAACTATAACTAAAGTTGTATTTTTAACATTTTTAGCAGCTTCAGGTCCGGTAATGAAAGTGTTTTTAAATTCCTCATTAGGGAATTGCCCTTTCAAAACAACGCTTGTTTTCTTTTCTAAAGATTGGAAATCATAAATGATTCGAGATTTTTTATCACAATAATCACAAATTTCTTTTATGCCTAAACAGCTTCCGAGAGAATCCATGTCGCTGTTTTTGTGACCCATAATAATTACATCACTACTTTTTCTAATAAGATTTAAAAGTGAATTTGCAAAAACTCTAATTTTCACTTTTGATGTATTTTCTTGAGCTTCAGTTTTACCGCCATAATATTCGATTTCACTACCAAATTTTTGAACAACAGCTTGGTCACCACCTCTAGACATTGCAATTTCAATAGCAGTTGAAGCCATTTCATTAAGCTTATTAACATCTGGGAAGTCATGAGCAAAGCCAATCGATAAAGTTGGCATGACACTGCTTTTGTCCTCTTCTCCAATTTGTCTAACTTTATCTAAAATAGAAAATTTGTCTTTTTTTACAGCTTCAAGATCTTGATAGTTGCAAACAATAAAATACGAATCATTTCTAACAGATCTTAGAAGCAATTTATATTTACTTGCATATTTATTAATTTCTAATTTAACTTTAGCAATTAAATCATTATTAGATTCACCAATCGCCGTAACATCGTTATAGTTATCAATATTTAAAATACCAACACAGGTGGCTTGATTGATAAAACTTTTTCTTAAATCCTCATATTCAGAAATGTCTTTAAAAATAAATAACCCCGCATTTCTAAGAAATTTTACTGAATATGCTATACCATTCAAATTAATATTAATGATGTTTCCAACATCTTTATCTAAAAGATTCTTAAGTTGTGGACACCATTCATAAATTGATTCATCGATGATATTTTCTTGTCTTTGAAGAAGTAAATCGCTTTCCCATAAAACAGTTCCTGTTTCATCAACAATCATAAATCCAAGATTGCCAAAAAGGTAGGCTTCTTCAATCCCGCTTCCTATAGCGTCGCCAGTTGTAATATCTCTTTTTTGTCTATTATTTAAAATTCCAAAAATTATTCTCCAAATATAGAAACAATCTAAAATAGCTAGCATCGAAAAAATGTAAGCCATAGTTTCTGGAAGAATAACACTGTCCATGTTCCATGTATCAAAAAGATACAACGTTAAAAATACACCTACAAAAATAAGTTGAATGAGTGTAACAACAAGGACTTCTATTTTTAAATGTTTTAACTTCTTTTGCATATTAAAAACCTAAAAATATTATACCTTATAATGACTTATTTAAAAACATAATGAATCAATTTAAAATTTTTAAAGAATAAAATTCTTTAAAAATAAAAGGGGCCTTTTATAGCCCCTAACTTGTTATTTTTAAAATTAGTCTTGAATATATGGTAATAAAGCCATATAACGAGCATTTTTAATAGCTCTAGCAAGTTGTCTTTGATATTTAGCGCTTGTACCTGTAATTCTTCTTGCGCTAATTTTTCCGCTTGGGCTAATAAATTTTTTTAATAATTCAACATCTTTATAATCGATGTATTTGATCTTATTTTTTGTAAAATAACAAACCTTTTTCTTTGGTTTTTTCTTTAAAAAATTTGCCATTCCTAATCCTTTCTATTTACCTAAAATGGTAAATCATCATCTGCTAAATCACCATCACCGCCAGCCATAACGTCGTCGATTGGTTCCTCGTCCGGAACAAATCCATGGCTTGCTGGTTCTGGTTGTGAGTTAGTAGTTGAAGAACCACTCTTACTTCCTAAAAGTGCAATTTCATTAACAATAACTTCAATTACACTTGCATTTGATCCGTCTCTTCTTTGATATCTTCTTTCTTGTAAAGAACCATCAATTCCGATTTGGGATCCTTTATGACAATACTTTGCGATAATATCAGCGTTGTTTCTCCGAGCTGTACAATTTACAAAGCTGCTTCCACGACTTCCATCAGCATTTTTTGTTTTGTTATCAAATGCTAATGTAAAACTTAAAACATTAATTCCACTTGCAGTTGTTCTAAGTTCTGGGTCTTTAGTAATTCTACCAACTAAAATAACTCTATTGATCATGTCTTTCTCCTTAAACTACTGATGATCGACAGTAACTAATGTTCTTAAAACGTTGTTGTCGAATCTTGTGATACGGTCGAATTCATTAAGAGCGACATTGTCAGCTTCGATTTTGATAACTACATAATACCCTTTTGTTTCTTTTTTGATAGGGTAAGCGAATTCACGAAGTCCCCATTCATTGACATCAGTGATTTTTCCACCATTTGATGTGAAAACACCGTGTAACTTTTCGACTTCTGCTTTTCTAGCAGCATCATCAAGGCTGGCTTTAAGAATGTACATAATTTCGTACTTTTTCATATACCTTACCTCCCTCTGGACATCTGGCTCTAATCTTCTTTGAGTTAGAGCAGAGAAGCACTAAAAGTGCTTTTGTATTATATACAAACAGTCCGATAAAGTAAAGAAAAAGAGTTTCGCTCTTAAAAAAAGGCCTCTCACTAATATAACATCCATGAGTGGCCATTTTTTTAAATTTAATTTATTTTTCTTTTACTTTTTTCTCGACAGGTTTT
>CALVLC010000030.1 GCA_944336335.1 uncultured Bacilli bacterium
TACTTTTTCATAATTAACCTCACTTATTTATTTATATTAAAATTTTATCTTTCTTAAGACATATATTCAAAATATAATAAAAATTTGATTCGAAAATGGTTGGATTTGTTACAAAAAGTCCGCAAAAAATCGTTAAAATTATTTTTTTGTAATTAAAAGGTCATGACTTTCGCCATGACCTTTAACTTACTTTATTACAATTAGTCTGTAACTTTATTAGTTATCATACCATCTGTATCAAGCGATTGCATTTGCTCATACTTAGGATCGGTATGGTCACTGTTATCATCGACTCCATTATCATGGATTCCAATATATTGCTTTTTAACTTCAGCCATTCTTCCTAAAACTGTAAAGTTAGTAAGAATATCTTTTTCCTTATCTCTAGAGATTAATCCTCTACCAGCTGGAATAAGTTTACCAGTAATAACATTTTCTTTTAAACCGTGTAATGGGTCTGTTTTACCTTTAATTGCAGCATCTGTAAGAACACGTGTTGTTTCTTGGAAAGATGCAGCTGATAAGAAGGAATCAGTTTCAAGAGCGGCCTTTGTAATACCAAGAATGAGTGGAGTTGCAACCGCAGGACGTTTTCCAGCAAGTAAAGCAACTTTGTTATTCTTTGTAAATTCAGGGAGCGAGACTCTTGTTCCTGGAATCATATCAGTGTCACCGCTATCAATAATGACAACTTTTCTTAACATTTGACGAACGATAACTTCAATGTGCTTATCGCTAATTGCGATACCTTGAACTCTATAAACTTTTTGAACTTCTTTAATGATGTAATTTTCAACTGAGTTAACATCACTAACTTCAAGAAGTTTCTTAGGAGAAATAGCACCTTCAGTGATCTTTCCACCATTTTTAATGGTATCACCAACTTTAACTCTAAGTCTTGCACCAAAGTTTGTTGGATAGCTCTTTTCTTCAAGATCATTTGTAACGGTTACAACATAGCTTCCGTTCTTATCTTCAATCTTAGTGATTTTACCACTGATTTCAGAAATTGTTGCTTCACCTTTTGGATTTCTAGCTTCGAAAAGTTCTTGGACTCTAGGGAGACCTTGAGTAATATCTTCAGTTGTAGCAACACCACCAGAGTGGAATGTTCTCATGGTAAGTTGGGTACCTGGTTCACCGATTGATTGAGCAGCCATAATACCAACAGCTTCACCAATTTCAACAAGTTTACCAGTAGCTAGGTTACGACCATAACAATGTTGACAGACACCATCTTTAGTTTGACAACCAAATAAGGATCTAATTTCAACTTCTTTAATACCAGCATCAACGATTTCTTTAGCAAGTTTTTCATCAATCATTGTATTACCTTTAACGATAATTTCTCCTGTACCTGGATTATAAATATCATGGCAGGAATAACGACCGATTAAACGATCTTCTAAAGAAACAATAATTTGATTTTGAGCAGTATTAACAATATCTTTTACGATTGTACCATGGTCTGTGTGACAATCTTCTTCTCTAACAATTACGTCTTGAGAGACATCAACAAGTCTTCTTGTAAGATAACCTGAGTCAGCAGTTTTTAAAGCAGTATCAGCACCACCTTTTCTAGCACCGTGAGTACCAGTGAAGAATTCAGCAACGTTGAGACCTTCACGGAAACAGGATTTAACAGGAAGTTCGATAGTATCACCAGATGTAGAAGCCATAAGACCTCTCATACCCATAAGTTGTGCGAAGTTAGATTTACTACCTCTAGCGCCAGAGTTCCACATGATAAAGAGTGGGTTTCTCTTATCTTTAGATAATGTATCTTGGACATCGTCAGCAACTTTTCCGTTGATTTGATTCCAAACTTCAACAACTTTAGCGTGTCTTTCAGCATCCGTTAAGAAACCTTTGTTGTAAAGATTTTCAATACGAGCAACACGAGCGTCGCCATCATTTAATAAACTGTCTTTTTCTTTAACAACATAAATATCACTAATTGCGACAGTTAAACCACTAATTGTGGAATATCTATAACCTTG
The DNA here is from genome assembly GCA_944336335.1 of uncultured Bacilli bacterium. GTDB lineage: Bacteria > Bacillota_I > Bacilli_A > RFN20 > CAG-826 > Onthovivens. Next base: position 2,001 of record CALVLC010000030.1, read on the forward strand.
GTCTTTAATCTTATCAAGAACAGCACTTGTTTTTGTGGTTCCATAATCTTGATAGACTTGGTTAATAATTGATGTAATTTGCTTTTTACCAATTGGTTCTTTAACTGGTTGAGAAGCAATAAATTCTGGAATATTTGTACCTTTTTTAGCGAAGAATTCAATTCTATTGTGTTTTAAATTTTCACTTGAACCATCGTTAATGTAAGGGAAATCTGATGGGAAAGCAAAGTTGAAAATAACTTTACCAACAGTTGTAATGAGATAAGAATTATTCATTTCTTCAGTAAATGAACTTCTCTTCATCTCTTTTCCAGGAATTGCGATTCTGTTATGTAAATGGATTTCTCCAAGTTCATAACATTTATAACATTCATTAATATCTTTAAAGACTTTACCTTCCATTGAAGCAAAGTGACGATATTGTTTGGCTCTTTCTGTATCACCAACTGAATCATATTTATCAGCTTGTTTTAAGAAATCTTCTTTGCTTTCTTCTGTTGTTAAGTAATAGTTACCAATTAAGATATCTTGAGATGGTGTAACAATAGGTTTTCCATCTTTTGGAGCAAGAATGTTGTTGCTTGCAAGCATTAAATCAAGAGCTTCTTCTTGAGCAGCTTTTGAAAGTGGAACGTGAACAGCCATTTGGTCACCGTCGAAGTCAGCGTTAAATCCGGTACAAACGAGTGGGTGAAGTCTGATTGCTCTTCCTTCAACAAGAATTGGTTGGAATGCTTGGATACCAAGTCTGTGTAATGTTGGAGCACGGTTTAATAAAACTGGATGTTCAGAAATAATCTTTTCAACAACATCGTAGACATCACTATCTTTTGCATCAATTTTCTTATCAGCTTGTCTATGTAATAAACATTTACCTTCTTTAATTAAAACAGCAGCAATATATGGTCTAAGTAAGTTAATAGCCATTTCTCTTGGAAGACCACATTGATACATCTTTAAGGTTGGTCCAATAGCAATAACGGAACGACCAGAGTAATCAACTCTCTTACCAAGTAAGTTTTGTCTAAATCTGCCTTGTTTTCCTTTTAATGCACCGCTTAATGATTTAAGAGGTCTGCCATTAGGACCAGTAACTGGTTTACCATTTCTTCTACCATTATCAATAAGAGCATCAACTGCTTCTTGGAGCATTCTCTTTTCGTTCATTAAGATAACGTAAGGCGCACCAAGATCAATTAATTTTTTAAGACGATTATTACGAGTAATAATTCTTCTATATAAATCGTTTAAATCACTGGTTGCAAATCTACCACCATCAAGTTGGAGCATTGGTCTAAGATCTGGAGGTATAACTGGTAATGCATCTAAAATCATCCATTCAGGCTTGTTGTTTGATTTTCTAAATGCATCTAAAACTTCTAATCTTTTAATCAATTTTTGACGTTTTTGACCGCTGGAGTTTTTAATTTCTTTACTAACTTTAGTAAATTCACCTTCAACTAAAACATCATTTCCTTCTTCATCTTTGACTTTGACATCATTGATTTGAACTTCTTTTAAAAGTCTTTTAATAGCTTCTGCACCTTCACCAAATTCAGCACCTGTATGATCTGAAATGAATTCAGCACAAGAGAAGAAATCAAAAGGGTCATTTGGATTGTGTAATCTATCTAAAAGTTCAGTAGCTTTTGTATGTTCGAATGAATCTTTGTCTAAAGTTTCATCGATTTCTTTAATAGCAGTTGTAAATGTTTCTCTACCAATTCTATCGTCTAAGAATTGTTTGTAATATAAACTCTTACAAGTACCTGGGTTTAAACAAATGTGAGCACTAAAATAAATTACTTCTTCAAGTGCTTTTGGGCTAACATCAAGAACAAGACCCATTCTTGATGGAATACCCTTTAAATACCAAATATGTGAACATGGTGAAGCAAGTTCAATATGGCCCATTCTTTCTCTTCTAACTTCTTTAGAAATGACTTCAACGCCACATTTTTCACAAACAACACCTGCATATCTTATCTTTTTATATTTGCCACAATGACATTCGTAGTCCTTGCTAGGCCCAAAGATTTTTTCACAGAAGAGACCATCCATTTCTGGTTTTTGGCTACGATAGTTAATGGTTTCAGGCTTTGTAACTTCGCCATGAGACCATTCTCTAATTTTTTCAGGAGATGCTAGACCAACTTTAATGCTAGCTAATTTTTCAACATCAAACACAGTATTTTCCTCCCTTAATTAAATAAGTCATCTATTGTATCTTCACTTGTAAAGCTTTCAGCATTATCTTCTTCAAGTAAACTTGTTCTTTCACTAGAAGATTCTCTACCTAAATTACGAAGTGAAGTCATTGAACGTTGCTCTTCTTGTTGTGTTTGTCTAGCGAGTGAATCCATATCAACGATCTTGCCATCCTTTGAGAACAACTCAACATCCATACCAAGACCCATAAGTTCTTTAGTTAAAACTTTGAAAGCTTCTGGGATAGATGGTTTTGGAAGTGGTCTACCTTTAATAATAGATTCATAAGCTTTTCTTCTTCCAACACGATCATCAGATTTGATTGTCATCATTTCTTGGAGAATGTTTGCAGCGCCATAAGCTTCAAGTGCCCAAACTTCCATTTCACCAAATCTTTGACCACCGTTTTGAGCTTTACCACCAAGAGGTTGTTGAGTAACCATTGAGTAAGGTCCAGTTGCACGAGCATGAAGTTTATCATCGACCATGTGGACAAGTTTAATCATGTACATGACACCAACGTTAATTCTATCGTCGAACTTTTCACCAGTTCTACCATCGTAAAGGGTATATTTACCATCACTTGGCATATTGGCTTCGTTCATCATTTGCATGATTTCATCATTAGAAATACCATCGAAAACTGGGGTTGCAATCTTTAATCCACCAAGGGCTTTACAAGCCATACCTAAGTGAACTTCGAGAATTTGACCAATGTTCATACGAGAAGGGACACCTTGTGGATTTAATAAGATATCAACTGGTGTACCATCTGGTAAGAATGGCATATCTTCAACAGGGACAATTCTAGAAATAACACCTTTATTACCGTGTCTTCCAGACATCTTATCACCTTCAGAAATTTTTCTCTTTTGAGCAACATAAACTCTAACTTTAATGTTGACTCCTGGTGATAATTCATCTTTATTTTCTCTAGTGAAGACTTTGACATCTAAAACAGTACCAGCTCCACCATGAGGAACTCTTAATGAAGTATCTTTACCATCTTTTGATTTATCACCAAAAATAGCATCAAGAAGTTTTTGATCTGGAGAAGGTTCACTTGCACCTTTTGGGGTAACTTTACCAACAAGGATATCGCCTTCTTTAACATCTGTACCTGGATAAACAATACCTCTTTCATCAAGATGTGCTTTAGCTTCAAGTCCAATATTTGGAACATCTGGAGTTAAGTATTCTTTACCATTTTTTGTATCTCTACATTCAATTTCATAACTTTCGATATGAATTGTTGTGTAAACATCTTCTTTGACAAGTCTTTCACTCATGATGATAGCATCTTCGTAGTTAAGACCTTCCCAAGTCATGAAAGCAACAACAACGTTTTGACCAAGAGCAAGATCGCCATTGTCCATAGAAGGACCATCAGCAATAAGTTGTCCTTTTTCAATTTTTTGTCCAACTTTAACAATACTCTTTTGATTGATACAAGTACCATTGTTACTTCTTTCATATTTTTGAAGATGATAGGTTCTTTCGCCTTCTTCTTCTTTTACTCTAATTTCAAGAGCATCTGTATATGTAACAACACCACTATTAACAGCAACAACTGCAAGACCACAGTCATGAGCAATCTTATGTTCAAGACCTGTTCCAACAAATGGAGCATGTGGTTTTAAAAGTGGTAAGGCTTGTCTTTGCATGTTAGCACCCATAAGAGCACGGGTGTTATCATCGTTTTCAAGGAATGGAATACAAGCTGCAGCGACAGAAACAATTTGCATTGGTGATTCATCAATGTAATCAACATCTTTTCTATCAGCAAGAATGTTTTCTCCATTATAACGAGCAACAATCTTATCGTTAGCAAGCTTATGATCAACAATATCTTCCTTTGTTGCTTGTGCGATGACGTGGTTATTTTCTTCATCGGCGCTTAAATAAACTGTTTTTTCTAAGATTTTGCCTGTTTCTTTATCAACAAGTCTATATGGGGTTTCAATAAAACCATATTTATTAATTTTTGCGTAAGTTGCAAGGTTATTAATTAAACCAATGTTTTGTCCTTCAGGTGTTTCAATAGGACAAATTCTACCATAGTGAGTAAAGTGAACATCACGGACTTCCATACTTGCTCTATCACGAGTTAAACCACCTGGACCTAAAGCTGAAATTCTACGTTTATTAGCAAGTTCAGCAAGAGGGTTGGTTTGATCCATAAATTGAGAAAGTTGTGAAGATGAGAAGAATTCACGAATTGCACTTGCAAGTGGCTTGATATTGATTAAAGATTTTGGAGAATCTTTTGTTTCAGTACCTGTAGTAACACTCATTTTTTGAGTAATGTTTTTAGCCATCTTGGTAAGACCAATTCTGAATTGAGTTTGAATAAGTTCACCAACACATCTAATACGTCTATTGGATAAGTTATCGATATCATCGACATTACCGAATCCATCAATTAAATTAATAAAGTAGCTGAAAATAGCGATCATATCACTAATTGTGACTCTACTAACTGTTAAGTTAAGATCAGTACCAATGACGTTAGCTACAACATCTTTTTTATCGCTTGTGTAAACTTTGACCATATTAACTGAGCCAAATTCATCAAGCTTGTTATTGATGCTAAGATCATATCTATGAGCACCATTTTCGAAGAATTCTTCATCTTGAAGTTCATCGACCATTTCTTTGGTTAATAATGTGCCCTTTGTATATTTAATTTCACCATCAGCACTTACAAGGTTTTCAGCTAAAATTCTATTTTCAAGTCTGTTGTAAATGCCAAGTTTTTTAGCATATTTAAATCTGCCAGCACGACCTAGATCATATCTTTTTGCGTCAAAGAATTTTTGAATTAAGAAAGTGTGAACACCTTCATCTGTGATTGGTTCGCCTGGTTTTAATTTTCTAAAGATTTCTTTTAAAGCTTTAAGAGATGTTTTTGTATCTTGATCTTTTGATAAAGTAAGTCTTAAACATTCTCTATCGCCAAATAAAGCTAAAATATCTTCGTCACTTTCAATACCTAATGCTTTTAATAAAATCGAAGCAGGCATTTTTCTTTGACGATCAATTCTAACCCATAAGTAACCTTTAACATCGCTTTCAAATTCGAGCCATGTACCACGGCCAGGAATTAAGTCAGCATTATAAATGTATTTACCAAATTTTGTATCAAAAGTTTTGGATAAATAAGCTCCAGGAGATCTAACGATTTGAGAAACAATAACTCTTTCTGCACCGTTTACGATAAAAGTACCACTTTCAGTCATAAGTGGGATATCACCCATGAAGACATCACTATCAACGAATTCACCAGTTTGCTTAAAAAGTAAACGTAAGTTAACAGTTAATGGTGCACTGTAAGTTAAATCTTTCTCTTTACACTCTAAATATGTATGTTTAGGAGCGTCGAGATGGAATGAGTTATAAACAATTGACATAGTATTTCCATAGTTATCAATTGGAAATACGTCTCTAAATACTTCATCAATACCATCTTTTAGGAAGTTTTTGTAAGATTCGGTTTGGATTTCAACAAGATATGGTAATTCAAGATTTCCACTAATCTTAGAGAAATTTATACGATCATTGTTAATCTTTGGATAATCCTTATAAGATTTCATCTAATACTTCTCCTTCTACAAACATTCGATAATAAAATATCCCTTTTCTTTATCAATAATCTCAACAGATTCAAATAAAGTTTTAAGATATTCCATATGGGAATAGGCTCCTTTATCTTTACGAATGACTAGATATAGTTTCCCCTTTTCTTTTAAATGTTCCTTACTATCTTTATATAAAGTAAATATCTTTTCTTTACCAATAGAGATAGGTGGATTGAACACTATAAAATCAAACGTCCCATTTAATAATAAGTAGCCATCACTTAGAGAGCATTTACCATCCAAATCGTATTGCCTTAAGTTTCTACTAGTTAGTTCTACACATTTAGGATTTACATCCGAGAAAGTTACATCAATTTTATCTTTTAAAAATAATTTTAATGTAACACCAACAGCTCCGTATCCACACCCTAAATCAAGAACTTTGCCATTTAGATTTTGTGATAAAAGCGTTTTTACAAAGAATAAACTGCCTTTATCAATTGCCTTATTTGAGAAGACTCCTGAGTCTGTAATTAAGGAAATTTCCTTGTCAAAAATCGTGTATTTAATCAATCTTTCGTGAGCTTTTAACTCAGGATCATATATAAAATAGTGACTCATTTCTTCTTCTATAAATAGGCAAAAACCTGCCCTATCTAATAGAGCAGGTATTTAGATAAAATTTAGTTAAAACTATTTAATTTCAACTTGAGCACCAGCAGCTTCTAAAGCTTTCTTGTGTTCTTCTGCTTCGACAGGTGAAATATGTTCTTTAACTACACTTGGAGCTGCATCAACAAGTTTCTTAGCATCCATTAAGCCTAAACCAGTGATAGCTTGAACTGCTTTAATTGTAGCAACTTTGTTCATACCGCAAGCTTTTAATGTTAATGTAACTTCGGTTGGTCCTTTCTTTTCTTCTTCAGCAGGAGCAGCAGCTGCAGCAACTGGAGCAGCAGCGGTAACACCAAATTCTTCTTCGATAGCTTTTACAAGATCATTTAATTCAACGACTGTCATTTCTTTAACAGCAGCGATAATTTCTTCATTAGTTAATTTTGCCATTTTCTAATCCTCCATTTAATAAGCAAATTTTATTTCTTTTCGGCAACTTGGCTTAAAGAGTAAGCTAAGTTTCTCATTGGGGCTTGTAATACGCTTAATAACATAGAAACAAGACCTTCTTTTGATGGTAATGCAGCGATTGCTTTAACATAATCTGCGTCACATACCTTGTTTTCGATGATGCCGCCTTTAATTGAGAATGCATCATACTTTTTAGCAAATTTTGCAACAGCCTTTAATGAACCGTTTGTGTAATCTTCACAGAAGATAAACATGTTTGGTCCGCTAAGGTATTGATCGAAATCTTTGTGGTCAAGAGTGTCAGAAGCTCTAGTAACAAGAGAATTCTTGTAAACTGTTGCAACAGCATTCTTTTCTCTTAAAGTTTTTCTTAATGAAGTAATTTCATCAACTGTAAGTCCACGATATTCACAGACTACTGTTGCTGAATTCTTTTTCATTAAGCCGGCAACTTCATTAACCACAGTTTCTTTTTGCTTTAAGATACTTTGATTCATCTTTTACCTCCTTAATATATTTCGAGGCCAAATATACATGAGGGTTTTTATTTAATTTACCTCGGTAACATGATTAAGACTTTCGTCCGTTACTGTCTATGGTATATTTTGCCTTCTAAACTAATTAATATTGAACTTTGATAGATGGTCCCATTGTTGTATGGATTGAACAAGATAAAATGTAATTTCCTTTAACAACAGCAGGTCTAACTTTAATAATTTGGTTGATAAGAGTTGTAACGTTTTCTTCAAGTTTTTCAACTTCGAAACTGCATTTGCCAATAGCAACGTTGATGTTTCCATCTTTATCAGCTCTGTATTCAACTTTACCAGCTTTAAGTTCTTTGATCATTTTGGCGATATCTGGACCAACAGTACCTGTTTTTGGGTTTGGCATTAAGCCTTTAGGACCTAAAACTCTACCGTTTTTACCGATTTCACCCATCATTTCTGGAGTTGCACACATTACATCGAAATCAAACCATTTTTCACCAACGATTTTTTCAAGTAATTCTTTTCCGCCAGCGTAATCTGCACCAGCTTCTTTAGCTGCATCAACTTTTGAAGTAATAGCAACGACTCTAACATCTTTACCAGTACCTGCAGGAAGAATAACTGTTCCTCTAACTTGTTGATCGGCTTTCTTTGTGTTGATGTTTAATTTCATTGAGACACCAACGGTTGAATCGAATTTTGTGACTGAAGTTTGTTTAACTAATTCACAAGCTTCGTGTACGCTATAAACTTTGCTCTTGTCGATTAATTTAAGGGCTGCTTCATATTTCTTACCGTGTTTCATTTATCGTACCCTCCAATTATTCAACGACATCGAGTCCCATGTTACGGGCGCTTCCTTCGATGATTTTGATTGCTGCTTCAATGTCATTTGCATTTAAATCAGGCATTTTGTATTCAGCAATTTTCTTAATTTGTTCTTTGGTAACTTTACCAACTTTAGTTGTTTTTGCATTTGCGCTTCCTTTAGCGATTCCAGCAGCTTTTAAAAGTAAGCCTGTAACTGGGGAAGTTTTGATTTCCATGCTGAAGGATTTGTCTTCATAAGCTGTAATAATGACAGGTACAACTTCACCTTTTCTGTCGGCTGTCTTTGCGTTAAATTCTGTACAGAACTTTGGCATGACAACACCAGCACTAGCTAATTTTGGTCCTGGTTTTGCTTCGCCACCAGGGAGTTCCATCTTAACTACTTTTGCGACTCTTTTTGCCATTGTAGTTCTCCTTTCAATGTCTAGTGGTTCGGAGTAGTTCGCCTCTCCTCCCACCTATTAGATAAATCTAATAGCGTTCGAAATAAATAGGTCGAAACGCTTTAATAATATACCTAAAAAGCAAATATAATGCAAGTATTTTTTTCATTAATTTTTGTGCAAAATTTTTGCCCAATTTTTTTCTTACACAAAATCTATTCCTTTCCTCGATTTGTTGCATATAAAATTGCTTTAAAAACAACCAATTTGCTTCATTAACTTTATTTAGTTAAATTAACTAATAAAATCATCAAATTACTCATACTTTTAGCGGTGAATTGCAAAATAACATTCTCAAATAACAAAAAATGCTCAGCATACGCCAAGCATTAATTTTTGAAATAACAGTATTAAAACTAGATACGAATAATCTCAGAGAATTCAAGTTCAACAGGTGTAACTCTACCGAAGAACATTGTTTGAACAACAACGGTACCACTTTCTTTATCGATACTTGAAATTTTGCCTTCAAGCCCATCAAATGTACCATGAATAATCTTAACATTATCTCCAATGTGGTAGTCTTCATACATTGAACTATCAACAACGCCCATTCTTTTAAGAACAGCTTCAATTTCCCTTCCTGAAACAGGAGTTGGTTTTTGTCCACCACCACTAGATCCAGCAATACCAGTAACGCCTGGAGTATTTCTAATCATAAACCAGCTTTCATCAGTCATAATCATTTCAACAAAAACATAACCTGGATAGAGGTTGATTGTTTTCATTTTTGGTTCTTCTAAGCCAGTTTCTTTATTTTTGACAGTTTTTAACTTACCATCTTTATCTTTTTCTTGTACTTGCTCTTCAGCAACAACAATTCTAAAAACGTAATCTTTTAGATTCATACTATCGATACGTCTTTTAATATTTTCAGCAGCCTTTTGTTCATGACCACTATAAGTTGTTGCAATATACCATTGCTTTTCTGCTAATTTATTTGTTTCATCTGCCATAACTATATCCCCTCGTTATTCAAGTAATTAACCTCTAAGAGAAGAGAAAGCATCTCTTAATTGTTGAACTAAAATTCCGCCAGCATAATCCTCTAATGCTAAGAAAATTGCTGCGAAAATTGTAATACACAAAACTACAGCTACAGCAGGAACAAATTGAAGTCTTTTAGGCCATTTAATTCTTTTACCTTCTTTAAATACGCCTTTGAAATAACCAAGAATCTTATGCATAATTACCTCCTATCTGCTCTCTTTATGAATGGTATATTTACCACAATGAGGACAGAATTTGTTAAGTTCTAGTCTAGTAGTTTTGTCTTCTACTCTTTTAGTTGTTGTATAGTTTCTTGCCAGACATTCTGAGCAAATTAAAATAACTTTTTTTCTCATCACTTATTTCCTATACATAACAAACTATCACAAATCATACTTTCCGACTAGTAGAAAGTCAATACTAAATCAACATTTTGGGAGATAATTATTCAGTGTTACCAAATAACCTTCGTACTTCTTTTTAACCTCACTTAAATTAAGACTTTCTTCGTTCATTTCTATAACAATTGTTTGCTCGTTATTTCTTTTATCATTTGATGTCTCAATCATATATGGAGCTGAGTTTTCATCCAATACAGCATCGATATGTTTGATGTAATCTTTGATAAAATCACAAGCCAAATCGTAGGTATCTTCATCGACAGTAAATTTCTCTATTTGATACTCAAAATAATAAAAAATAGCGGTGTTTAGTTGAATTAATTTTAAAATATACTCTTTATTTATGTCCGCCCATTCTTTATACTCGGCTGGTGTTTTAAGACTTTTCATCTCGCTAATTTTCTGTTTTAAAAGCTTACGATGTTCGACTAACAAATCTTTCACTTCAGCTTTTTTTATATCGATCATTAATGCTCACCATCCTTTCTATAAACTATTATAACGCAGTTTTAAAAAGATATAAGACCTATGCTTTTGGCAAGCATTTTTTAGCAAAAATCACTATAAGAATTTTTGCTTTTTTGTGATTCGTTATAAGCGGCAATTTTCTTTGCGGTCGTATTTAAAGTATGTCTTATTTTATATTCAGAAGTTTTAAAAATCGGTGCAATATCTTTTACAGAAAAGCCACTAAGATAATATGTTAAAACTCCTAATTCTTTGTCTTTGATCACTTTAATTTCCTTAAGTTTTTCTAGGAAAAAGATTCCTTCATTAAGAAATGTTTCTTCAACGCCAATTTCTTCAACAGAAGAAACTTGCTCGTAATCTTTATTTGAAGGGTACATAAAATAAGACGAAGAAAGAGCTTCTTTTAAAACAACACTCTTTTTTGTTCGATAACTTTTAATGAATCTTAAAACATCGAATTCATATTTTCGACGATAATAAGAAATAATGTTTTCGTAATACTCAATATCTTCGCTTAATAGCTTTAAGAAAGTTTCATTCATCAAATCTTGAAGATCTCGACGACTGATTCCTAAAGATTTTGCATAACTTGAGTACTTATAAATTAATGGCTGAATTAAATACAAAGCTTCCTCATAAAGTAATTTTTGGTGGTATTTGGAATTTTTCCTAGCTTTTTTTAAAAGATTATTTAAGTATTCGTTTTTATCAGCCATATTGCTCCTCAAGCTAAAAATATTTAGCGGGTTCTTAAAGCATAAAGGGCAATTGAACAAGCGACAGACGCATTTAGGCAATTTACATGGCCAAACATTGGTATAGCACACACTAGATCGCAATTTTGTTTAACAAGACGCGAGATACCAAATCCTTCACTTCCTACTACTACACAAAGTGGCGCGTTTTCTGGAACGTCTTTGAAAGTAGCATTGGCTTCTCCATCTAAGCCAACGACCCAAAAACCATTCTTTTTAAGTGTTTCAATAGATCTTGTTAAATTGGTAACTTCGCAACAGCTAACAAAATTGATTGCTCCTGTTGAAACTTTAGCGACCGTACCATTTAGCGATACACTATTATGTTTTTTGTAAATTACACCAATACAATCAAAGGCATCACAGCTTCTTAATATAGCCCCAAGATTATGTGGGTCGGTTAATGAATCGAGCATAACAATTATTGGATTAACACCTTTAAGTTGTTGTTTTTTAGCTTTGGCGATTAAACCAGGTAAATCAATAGGTTCAACATCTTTAATGTAGCCAACAATCCCTTGATTTACTCCTGGAGCTAATTCATTAATCTTTTCCTTGCTTGTGAGTTCAACTTTGATCCCTCTTTCTTTAATGGAGTTTAATAACTTTTGATTAGAAAACTCCCTTGACACCATAACTTTTAAAAGGGAATTCTTTTCTAGACATCCCTTAATGGTGTTAATTCCATATATAATCATATTTTTACCACCTTTTTATGAAAATAAATCAACAAAAACGGTCTTTTTTTGAGAATTTACTAATTGATATAACGTAGTTATACAATTGGTTATAAAACATTTCTTTCAATTAAGATTTTTCTTAGTTCATCTGACCTTGCAAAGTCTTTTTCTTCTTTTGCAGCAAGGTAATCTTTATATGTTTTTAGGTTCTCATCGCTTAATTTAGTTGGTGTAAAATGCAAGCCTAAAATATAAGAAATCTTGCTTAAAGCATAGAAGTCTTCTTTTAAAACGTTGAAGTCTTTTTCTTTCTTTCTTAATTCAACATTAGCTTCTTTAATGATATCTAATAAATTTGTAACGGCATTAGGAATGTTAATATCATTAGCAAGGTTTTCTAAAAATGGATTTATTTTTATTGTTTCACCATTGAGTTCTAAATCATTAACATTTAGCAAAAGATTTAATTGTTTATAAACACTAGAAAGCTTTGTAACGATTGAGGAAGCGTCTTTGACTGTTTCATCGGAGAAGTTTAAAACGCCCCTATAGTCACAATTTAAAAGCAATAAACGAACAGTATCAGCACCATATTCTTTGATGGCATCTTTTGCAAGAATGACATTACCTAAAGATTTAGACATTTTTTGTCCTTTGATATCCATCATAGCTGTATGTAACCAATAATTTGCAATGTGATTATGGTGCATTGCTTCAGCTTGAGCAATTTCGTTTTCATGATGAGGGAATTTTAAATCAATTCCACCTCCATGAATATCAATCATTCCTTTAAAAATTGTATCAATCATAACACAGCATTCAGTGTGCCAACCTGGTCGACCTAAGCACCAAGGAGATTCCCATTTAATGCCTTCATCAGTCTTTTTCCAAAGCAAGAAATCTAAAGAATTTTTCTTTTTAGAGTTTTGTTCAACCCTTGCTCCACTTATAAGATCTTCGATGTTAATTTTTGATAATTCACCATATTTTTCATCTTGAGCAACGTTAAAGAAAACTTCTCCATCATTTACATAAGCGGCGTCTTTTTCGACAAGCCCATTGATGTAAGAAATGATTGAAGGCATATAATCAGTGACTTTTGGATTTTCATAAGCTTTAGCAACATTTAAGTCATTTAAACACTTTTCATATTCAGTGATATAAAAAGTTGTGATTTCTTTTTCACTCTTCTTTTCTTCGATAGCTCTTTTAATAATTTTGTCGTCAACATCAGTATAATTTGAGACATATTTTACAGAATAGCCAACTTCTTCCAGAAACTTTCTGAAAGTATCAAAAAAGACGACAGGTCTCATGTTTCCAATGTGTGGATCATTATAAACTGTAGGTCCACAAACATATATTGAAACTTCTTTTTCCTTAATTGGTTTAAATTCTTCTACTTTTCCACTTAATGAGTTATAAAATCTAATATCCATCTTTTTTCTCCGAAAAAATAATATCATAATTGACCTCTCTATTCATTTATAACTAATTAAAAATCTCTATTTCACCTAAAATTTAAATAAATGTAAACAAAAAGTAAAATTTTCATGAATAAAATGCAAACTTCAATTTTTCATATATAATATTCATGAGGTAAGAAACTATGTGTAATATGAAAAGATCTTTAAGCGGTATTAAACCTACTGGTAATTTAACTTTAGGTAACTATATTGGCGCATTAAGAGGCTTCAAAAAAGTTCAAGAAGAATATGAATCTTTTATCTTTGTTGCTGATCTTCATGCCCTCACTCTTCCAATTGACCCACAAGCTTTAAGAAGCAACACTAAAGACATTGTTGCTTTCTATTTAGCCGCTGGACTTGATGTAAATAAAACATCCATTTTCCTTCAAAGTGATGTTCCAGCTCACTCTGAATTAAATTCAATTCTAATTAACTATCTTTACATGGGTGAACTTTCAAGAATGACTCAATTTAAAGATAAATCAGCAAAAATGAACCATGAAGCAATTGGTGTTGGTTTGTTTGCTTATCCAGTTTTAATGTGTGCTGATATTCTTCTTTATCAACCAGATATCGTTCCAGTTGGTGAAGATCAAAGACAACACGTTGAGCTTTGCCGCGATCTTGTTCATAGATTTAACACTCGCTACAGTAAAGAAATTTTTATAATGCCAAAAGCCGTTACTCCTAAAGTTGGAGCAAGAATTATGTCTCTTTCTGATCCTACTAAAAAGATGTCAAAAAGCGATCCAAAAGGCGATATTTTCTTAAAAGATGAACCAAATGTAATTAGAAAAAAGATAATGTCTGCTATTACCGATACTGGAAGTGATATTTTCTATGACCCAGAAAATAAACCTGGTATTTCAAATCTTCTTCAAATTTATGCTGCACTTAGTGATATCTCTATCGAAGAAGCTCAAGCTAAGTTTAAAGACATTCATCAATATGGCGAATTCAAGAAAATTGTTGCTGATAAAGTTTTAGAAGAACTTGTTCCTTTCCAAGAAAGATATAAAGAATTCTTGAACAATAAAACAATTAACGATGTTTTAAATGCTGGTAAAGATAAAGCAAGATATTTTGCAAATAAAACTTTAACCAAAGTCAAAAAGACCGTTGGACTTTACGTACATGAATAATAAATATTTAATTGCTTTAGATTTAGATGGCACTCTTTTAAAAGACGACAAAACTATTTCGCTTGCAACTAAAAAATATTTAAAAGAACTTGAAGATAAAGGTCACTTAATTGTTCTAACTTCAGGCAGAGCTTTAAGAAGCGTTTTAGAATATTATAAAGACATTGGCTTAAGCACCTCTCCAGTCATTGCTTATAATGGCCACTACTCGACAGATCCAAATTTAAAACACTATGAAATAATACATAAAATAAGTAAAAACACTGCAAAATCCATATATTATTTGTTAAATCAAAAATATATTGATTCAGCAATGAGTGAAAATCAAGAAACAATTTATGTTGATAAAGACGACGCTTTCCTCTTTGCTTTTTATGAAAAAGATTACTTAGAAATCATTGAAGGACCACTTGATAAAACCATCAAAGATGATGTTTTTACTTTCGTCATGAAGATAGATTTTGATGAAAATAAACGTAATAAAATTAAAGAAATTGTATCGCGTTTCCCTGACGTTCAAGTTAGATTTTGGAGCGGAGATGAATACTGCGAGCTCTATTTAGATCACATTAGTAAAAGTAAAACAATCAAAGATGTTGCCGCTCTTTATAACATATCTTTAGATAATGTAATTGTTTTTGGGGATGCCGATAACGACATTGAAATGCTTCATGATTATAAACATAGTTACGTTATGAAAAATGGAAACATCCACTTAAGAGAAATCGCCAAAAACGTTACTAGATTTACCAACGAAGAAGATGGAATAATTTACGAGCTAAAAGAGTTTTTTAAAGAAAATATATAGAAAAATTTACATTAAATTTACAATTTCTTTCATTCTATTGTTCTATAATCAAATTATGAAAGAAGGGTTTATATGAAACTAAAGTTTAAATTTGCAGTATGCACATCAATTTTTCTATTTTGCTGCTCGTTTGATCCAGAAACGCCTCCTGATGAACCATGGTACTTTGATTCTGTAAGTTTTGTTGGTAAAAATTATGCTAACATACATTGTTCTTATCAAAAAGTTCTTGGCCAATTTGACCACATAGATAGAATTGAACACGATTTTAAAGATTATATAATTGAAGACGGCTGGTTTTTTGGAGTTGGCGATATTTATGAATCTTTACCTGGATTACAATCGAATGTATATAAATTTAGAAAATATATCGATATCCCAATTATTACATTAAGTAATGATTATGTGAATGCTGGGTCTACACTTAAAAAAACGGTGACAACAACATATAGTAAAACTTATTCGTATCAGGAAGTTTATAATTTTGCTTATACAACGATGTCAACTCTATCGGCAAGTTATAATATCGGAATCGGTGCAAAATTTGATCCGATAAATTTTAGTACTGGAGCCACTAGTGAATTTGAAGTGAGTCAAGAACTAAAAGAAGAGTTAGGATATTCCGCCTCTCAATCATACTTATTTGAACAAGTTAATAAGGAAAACATTAATTATAACAATAATAATGATTTTAATGTTTATTTCCAAAGATGTTACAGACAACGTTACGAAATTTACTTTATAAATGTTTTTCCTCATGAATATGAACAAAGGCTTACCTATAGTGATACTTGGGTGAAAAAATATGACTACCTTGAAAAATTGGGAAAAGGTACTTCATGCTCTTATATATTTAAACCAATAGATTCACCTTATTTTCATACAAGTATATATAAAGACACCGACAAAGGAACAAGAGAAATAATTAATTTAGAGAATGATTCAGTTAACTTCTTCTAATTTTATAACTTATGCTTTGTATAAAAAGTCTATATGTATCATATACTAAAAAGCAAACTGCGTTAAAAAAAATAAATCTAACAATTCCTCCAATAGGTTTTATTTCTATCATCGGAGAATCCGGAAGCGGCAAAACCACCTTTTTAAAGTGTTTAAGTAAAAACTTAAAATATAAAGGGTTTATTACTATAGATGGGAAAGATATTCAAAAATTTACTAAAAAGGGAGAAAGCTATTACAAAAACAAATTCCTATCTTTTTTAACACAAGATTTTTCACTTATAGATGAACTTAATGTTAAAGAAAATATCATGCTTCCGTTTTCTTTAAGAAAAGAAAAAATTGATGAATTCAAATTGATAAGTGCGCTAAACTCACTTAATTTAAATGAAAAATTCATTGATAAAAAAATTAATGAACTGTCACAAGGTGAAAGACAAAGAGTCGCACTAGCTCGTGTTATTTTAAATGATTCGCAAATAATTTTATGTGATGAACCAACTGGAAATCTTGATTCAAAGAATAGTCGAGAAATATATACAATTTTAAAAAAGTTATCACAAACTAAATTGGTAATTGTTGTTTCCCATAACGACTATTTAACAGAGGAGTTTTCAGATAGAATTATTCGTCTTGATAAAGGTGAAATAATCGAAGATAAAATAATAAACGAAAAAGAAAATTCGACTTCACACTTTGATATAAAAGATTATAAAAGCACTTTTTTCAACAAATTTTCATTAAAAATTACAAATAGATTAATTATCAAAAAGTTACCTCTAACTTTAATAATTATCTTTCTTACAGCTTTATGTACTGGGTTTCTTTCTACTTTTATCGACATAAGAATGTTTGATTCAACCTCAAGAATTCAACAAAAATTAGAAGAATCAGATTTAAAAGCAATTCAGCCAACTAATCTGCAAAACGGAAATTCAACATTTACTCTATATGATACAGATTTAGAAGAATTCAAAAATTATTGTAATGAAAAAGAAATTTCTAATATACCTCTTTATAACAATTCATTATTTCATAATCTTATAATGAGTCTTGGTTCATCAAGTTCACCATACTTCAATCAATATTTAAGTTTTAGTAATATTGATGACTCATTGGCAAATGAATTCAGCCTAAAAATTGTTGGCAAAATGCCTAAAGAAAACGAATTTCTAATCTCTCTTAATGTTCTTTATGATTTAGAAATTGTTTCTCAAATTAGTGAAAATCTTGTTAGTGATCTTGAAGAAATTTTATCAAATAAAGAAATCACTACTGAATTTTCTGATTATGATGCACTAAAGCACACATATCAAGCTTCCGGAGTAATACTTACCACTAAACAAGAAGAAACATATTATCTAGAAGACGATGATTATTATGACTTTAGCAATATGATTTTATTTAATGATGAAACTTTTAATAATTTTGTATCTTTAGAAAATCAATATTCCACTAGATTAAATTCTTTAATATTTTCTAGTCATAATAATGGTTATATAAAAGCAGCAAGTTATCAAAATGACAAAGGAGAAAAGTTAGTTTTTGATAGCGTCATCATTCAGTTAGCAAAGCGAAAAGAGTCAACTATATTAGTTTTAAGTGTTTTTTCAATAGTGATAATCATTTTCTTGTTGATCATTAATCTGATTGTATTTTTCAACTATCTTTACACGCAAAAAATCACAAACACGAAAACATTTTCTGTACTTGAAAATTGTGGAGCAACTAGAAAATTTATTAATTTGAGTTATTTATATCTTTTTAGTTTAGTCTTCTTCTTTTCGTTAATATTTACTCAAGTATTTAACTTAATATGTAACAATATTTTTAATGCGATCTCTTATGTTTCTAATGAACCAGTCCAATTTAACATTGCCTACTTTGAACCAATCACAATTTTAATCTCTATCGCAATATTTATTTTATTTACTTTTATTGGACTACTTTATTTTAATATTGATAGAAGAAAGAAAATATATTAAAAAACCTAAAACCTTGCAAAACCTAGTTATTTTGTTGAATTTTAAGAATAGCAATTAATTCTTTATAGTACTTATCGCATCTTTCTTCAGCCTTAGTTAAAGATTTATCAACAACTTCAATATAGAATTTACACTTTGGCTCAGTGCCACTTGGCCTTACACAAATTGAGCTGCGATCTTCAAAAATAAATTTGATTAAATCCCCATTTGGTAAATTTTCAATATGTGTAGATTCTTTAGTATCTAAGTTATAGCGAGTTAAGTTGAAATAGTTTTCAATAATTTTGACCTTATTTCTACATAATTCTTTAATTGGTTTTTCTTCAAGCTCTTTCATAATTTCATGCATTTCTTCTTGGCCTCTACTACCTTTGAAGTAAATGTTATAGAGCTTTGATTTATGTTGACCATAAGTTTCGCCAAGTTTTTCATAAGCTTCTTCTAAAGTCAAACCATGTTTTTTATACCATAAAGCTGCTTCACAATATAAAAGGATAGCTTGTATTCCATCTTTATCTCTAACAAATGGTTTAATTAAGCAACCATAACTTTCTTCATAACCAAAGATAAATTGTGGTCCACCATTAACTTCATAATAGTGAATTCTATCTCCAATATATTTAAATCCTGTAAGGAAAGATTCACACTTCACACCATAATGTTCACAAATTTCAGCACCTAAAGCTGAGGAAACAACTGTGTTATAAACAACTGGTTCTTTTGGCATTTCATCTTTTCTTTTTCTTTCTTTAATAATGTAATCAAGTAAGATTGCAGCGCCTTCATTGCCAGTAATTAATGTATATTCGCCTTTTCTATTTTTACATGCAAGACCAACTCTATCGCCATCTGGATCAGTCATAACAATAATATCTGCATCAACTTCTTTAGCAAGTTTTATAGGTTCAATATAACTTCTTGGATCTTCTGGGTTTGGAGAAAGTGTTCCACTAAAAGCAGGATCTGGATTACATTGAGACAAAACTGGATAAATTTCATAGCCACATTCATGGAAAACTCTCATTGCATTAACAAAACTTGTTCCATGATTTGGTGTATAAACAATTTTAAAATCTTTTTTATCTAAGTCTGGGTTAATTTGAACTGACTTGCAAAGATCAACATAATTGTCATCAAGTGATTTTGGTAATAAATAATTTTCACCTTTTTTATCAGCTTGAGGAACTTCTAGAGTTAATTCATCGCCAAGAGTTGCGATAATATCAATTAAATCTTTAATTTTTCCAGGGACAAGTTGACAGCCAAATTCATCATAAACTTTAAAACCATTGTCTTCTTTTGGATTGTGACTTGCAGTAATCATAATTCCGCCACTTGCTTTTTTAGCTCTTACAGCATAACTAAGTTCTGGAGTAGGTCTTAAAGAATCAAAAATGAAAGTGTTTATGCCCATCTTATTTAAGATTTCAGCGCATTCTAAGGTAAAATCTCTTGAGAAGAAACGATTATCATGAGAAATAACACAACTTTGAGGGAAATTAAAATGTTTCAAAAGATATAAGCCAAAACCAACACAGGCTTTTCTAATGGTGAAAAAATTAATGCGGTTTGTTCCAGGACCAAGAATACCTCTCATTCCGGCAGTTCCAAATTTAATGTCTTGGAAAAAAGCATCATCAATATCAGTAGCTGACATTGAATTTAATTTTTCTTTGTCTTCTTTTGAGACTACTGGGCTATTAAGCCATCTTTGAAAATTTTGTTGTGTTACGTTCTCCATTGCTTGTTACCTCATTTTCGCGTTAATAATATACTTTTTTTAAGTCTTTTTAAATAAATATTATTAACTTTTTAATGTAATTTTCTCTTTTGTTAAATAAATTTTATTTATTTAAAGAAAATGTGAATACGCTGCCTTCTTCATCAAACTCTTCATTTGAGATCCGAGTTGCCTCAAGATTATCTAAATCATAAAGAACTGACCAAACAGTAATGTTATTGCTATCCACACCAACAGTTTGATTCCAGTTTCTTCTTCCAAGATCTTTTAATAAATCTAATGATTCTTGTTTACTAAATTTACCTTGAGCATTTGTTCCATCAGGATTGATAGTTTCTTTGATGTAGTTATATCGATCAAGACCTTTCATATCTTCTTGTGTCTCGTTTGCATAATATCCAGGTGTAACAATGAAGTTTGTAATATATTGGAAATTATTCTTAGCTTCATCCTCTCCTAACATTTCATCTTGATCGTTATAATAAACTTTTAAAACTCTTTTGCTTCCATCAGTATCAGTACTATCAGTTGCATCTCCATTGACCCATTCTAAAATTGCACTTTTACCACTTTTATCAGCAACCATATAATGGAAAGAACTATTTGCTGAATCATGGAAATCATATTTTTTAACAAGTTCAACAGCTTCATCAACATCATCTGCATAATCAAGGATCATTCTAAGCATTGTCGTTGATGTTAAATCTGGTTTATCTGTTTGTTGATCAGTTGAATAAGATAAATCTCCAGGTCCTTGATAAGACATATAAATTCCACAACTAACTCCAGCATCATTCATTCCATCAAGTGGAGCATATGCTGCGGCAATAGCAGTTAATTTATCCATCAAACCGTTAATTCCATCTCCAAGTCCTAAAAACTGTAAATCAACACTAGAAATTGAGGCGTGTCTTCCGTTTCCTGGATTAGTATGTAAAATCAAAGAAGAAGTCGATGAAAAATCATAATTTCTTCCAAATAAATTATTGCCATTTTCATCTACAACCGTAAAAGAGGAGCATCCAACTTCTGGAGCTTTCATTGAAATCGGAATAATTCCTTTTGTGATGTTATCAACAATAAATTGAATAAGATCATCGTCGTTACTAACTCCACCTTGTTCAATAAATTCATCAAAGTAATATCCGCCATCCATCGTCATTTCATAAACTTTTCCAGCTTTATTTTCTTCATGAGCTGGAATAATTTCTTTAATGGATGAAATCGAATTTAATTCTTTTCCCCAAATGCCATATAATGTTCCAACTCCAGCCACTGCAATAGCTACAATTCCTACACCGACTCCAATTAAAACTTTGTATATCAATTTCATAAATAGTCTCCTTCAAAAACTATAATAATTTATACTTAATCCATACAAAAATCAATTACTTTTTGTGAAAAATAAGAAAAATTAGTTAAGTTTTAAAAGGTTTTTGAATTGAAATGAGTATTTTAATAAAAACACTCTTATGACTGTTTCTTTTAACTAAAATATTGATTGCAACTTTTCAAAATTGCAATCAATATTACAATCTTACTACTATTCTATTTCATTTTTCTTTCTTAAATTTAAATAATCCAGTTAAGCAAGAAGCCAAAATACTTATAATAAAAATTACAAATAATATAGCTAAAGATGTCCAATTAAAGGATGTAAGACCTAAAGGATAAATAAACATTAATTTCTCCATAAAGGTAAGTAAATAATCCATAAAGAAGGAGAAAGTAAAACCTAAGATAATACAAATAAATACTCCAAGAATTGCTTCTGAAATATATGTTGTAAATAAATGATTTTTAGAGATGCCAAGCGCCTTCAAGCTTAAGTATTGTTTCGAGTGATTGCTATAAACACCAAAAAGATAAACTAAAAGAATGATCACAAATAAAGCCAAGAATGTGATTAAAGCAATCGTTGCACCAATATCAAAATATTGTCTTCTAGCCAATTCATCTTGTTCATAACAAACTAAAGGATTTACTTTATTTACATAACTTGCTTCAATTTTAAAATTTTTTATTTTGCTTAATGTTTCTTCTGAAGTTATAGGAATTGAAATTGACTCTTTATAAGTTCCATCCGACAATAATTTTGTAAATTCATTAAAATCATTAACAATCAAAGAATAATAAATAGAATATTGTCTTAATTCTCTAAAAATACTATAAGAAAAAGCATTTGCACTTTTATAAATCTCTTCAAAATTACCTAATGAAAAAACTCCTGAAACATAAGTTGTTTCTGATTTAAGCCGTTCAAAAGCTTTTTCTATATTAAATTCATTTACTGTTTGAATATAATCAGTCACTAATTTGCCTTCATTATAATCCGATTCCCACACTTCAAACAAAAGCGCATCAGTAATTAAAAACTTATTACCAGAAGGCATTTCACCAATCTCTAAACTAAAAGGTAATTTGTTGATTAAATCTATATTTGCTTCAAACACATTGACAGTATCCTTTGCTTCGTAAAAAGTTGGAAAAATTTCGCCAATAAGCTCGTAGTGACGAGTTAAAAAATAATTATTATCAAATTCATGATTAATTGACGATTTAAAGTCTTTGTCAAAAGCATTGACCTCATCATTTAAAACAATTCCATAATCAAGGCACTCGCTAAGGAGTAATTCGTCGGCTTCATCTGCCCACGAATTATTGAACATATTGAGTGAGCAAAAAGAAATGCTTACTGATAGTATCATAAGTAAAAATAAGCCGATACTTTTGCTTAACTTAAATTTAATGTTACTAAGACCAAGTTTAATAAAATACCAAAGATTTGAAGGCTTTTTTGACGAAATTTCAGGTTTAACTTTGCTTTCTACATTATTTAAAATCTTGTGCTCAATAATCTTTCCTTTTTCAAATTTGATAACTTCGTCTGCTAAATTTTCAAATTCGCTAAGTTCATGACCAACATAAATAATAAGTTTATCTTTGCTTAATTCTTTTATATACCTTTTGAAATTATCTCCATCATCTTTATAAATTCTGCTAACTGGCTCATCTAAAAAAATGACTTTCGCATCCATAAGAATTGAACGAACAATAGCAACTCTTTGTCTTTCACCACTTGATAATGTATTTACTTTTAAATCTAAAAAATCATATGAAAGATCTAACTTATGAAACAATTCTTTTGCTTTATCTTCATCATAATCGGCACCTTTTAAAGATAAGAAGAATTTTAAGTTTTCTCTAACGTTAAGTTCATCGATTAAGCAAATATCTTGAGGTACATAAGCAATATTATTTACTAAAAAATCTTCTTTTGAATCACTTTTAATCTTATTAATATTAGTTCCTAAAATTTTAATTTCACCAGTATCTGGTGAAATTTGCCCTGATAAAAGCTTTAAGAATGTGCTTTTACCACTTCCACTTTTACCGTATACAAAAATAAGACCGATATCTTTAAAAGACATTGAAATCTTACTTAATTCAAATGTCTTAAGCCCGTTTTTTAAAGTAAAATTTTTAGTTACATCAATTAATTCAATCATAATTTAACATTCTTTTTCTTTTTATATAGATATTTTGTTAGTAAATAAGTTAATCCACCTAAAAGTAAAGTACTAACAAATAAAGATAAAATAGGTATAAACCAATTTAAGTGAACAATTGTAAACATCAAAGTATCGCTTCCATGTAACGATTTATTAACCCAGGCCACTAAAAAATAGCTTACTGGCCAAGCTGCAATAAAACCAAAGATATTTGCAATTAATATACCTATACCATTAAACAATAAACTTTTCTTAAAATTTAAACCAAGTATTCGATATAAAACGATGTTATCTTTATTTTTAAAAATTAGCGAATAAACGAGAAGAAAGCAAACCAAAAGTGCTAAAAATAAAACTGGTACATAAATTGCAAAAAGTGTGACTAAATCCACATAATTTATTAAGCCATATTGAAGGAGTTTTCCATCACTAAAGCTAAAATTAAACACTTTGTTATTTACGATAATTGTATTTTCGTCTTCAACAGCTTTGTCATAAACATTATTATAAAAATTAGCAAAGGCGTTGCCTTTTAAATCAAAGTAAATAGTTGATAATTCACTTTCAAGGGAACCATATTCTAGCATTTCGCTACGATATGAATCATCAAATACCATCATAGATACTTCAGAGTTTACTTCAAACACGCCAGAAATGATAAATTTCTTATTTAGAAAGAAATTATAATATGAACTGTACTCACTAACTTTGAAATCAAGTTCTTTATTGAGTATGCTATCATCTTTTTTAAAAGCTCTTTCAAAAAGCGTTTCAGAAATTAAAACTCCATTATCTGACGAAGGTAGATTTCCATCAATTATTTTAAATTTAGCTTCATTTAAGTCTTCATGAAATAAAATTGAGCGTATTTGTGCTTCAAAATGATCAATTTCAATAACTTCGTTGAATTTATAATCAGTGGCTGCCGGTGAATCTATTTTTTCTTCTAAATCATTAATTGATCTTTCGTCTAAAATATCAAAATAATCATTTTCTCCATCATTATTAGTGTCTTCAAAGTGTTCATAAATTTCAATGTATTGTGACACTGGCGATTCGTTAATTGTTTTTTGTACATTGTCTGCATTTAATAAGGAATAATTCGAAAAAATTAAATTTGTAGATCCATTAAGTAAGAAGCAAAAAGCAAATATCAATAAGTAAAACAAAGCATTATTTAGGAAATATTTCCCAAAAAACCTAAGATTTGCAGGCTTTTTAAAATTTTCAACAAAATTATCAGTATTTTCGATAACATTATATTTATCATTATTTGTTATAAAATCTTTTGTCTCAATTATTTCCCCATTTTCTAGGAACATCATATGATCGGCATATTTTTCACATAGCTCAACATTATGTGAAACAGAAATAACTAGATGATTTTTCGAAAGTCTTTTCAATAGTTCAAAAATCTCAACTGAATTATCATAATCTAAAGAACTAGTTGGTTCATCAAGAACAATTACTTTTCTATTAGTAAGAAGTGCTCTTAAAATGCAAACTTTTTGTTTTTCACCACCAGATAACTTACTAACTTTCTGCTCAAGTAAATGAATAGGTAAACTTAAGGATTCAAACAACTTAGCTATATTATTTACTTCATATGGAATATTGTTAAAATTACAAAAAGTTTTTAAGTTTTCCTCTACTGTATAATTGGATAATAAATTATCGCTTTCATAAACAATACTAAAATATTTCTTTCTGATTTCATCAATTTCGTTCTGGTTATTAAAATCTATATCTTTGCCAAAAATATTTAAAGTCCCGCTACTTGGAAAATCAAGTAAAGTTAAGATATTCAAAAGCGTACTTTTACCACTGCCAGATTTTCCTGCAATTGTATAAAAGCCGACCTCGTCGAATTTAAAATTAATATCTTTTAAGGCGTGTTTATTCTTTTTATATGTTTTATTAACTGAACTTAGTTTAATTTGCATAAAAATCTAGTTATAAATAGAGGACGTTATTTTCTACTCTTGTTTCAATATTAAAAAGTTCACCATAGACATTATTAGCATAAAAAGATTCGTCTAAATAGCAATTATCACCAGTAGGTATCAAAATTAAATATGTACCACTATCATCAGTTAATTTACTTTCATATGTATAAGTTGTTCCATGAACACCATTATGATGTGCAATTTGCTCATACTCATATTCATAGTATTGGAACAAATATGCACTAAACTTTTGTCTGAAACAAAGTCTATAATTAATTTGGAAATTGTAAGGATTTTCCACATGAACATTTTCCTTATATGATAATTTAAAATTAAATTTCTTTTCAAAAGAGTTGGTGTATGTTTGAGAGAAACTTTTACCTAATTCAAAGGTAGTTGTCCCACTAACACCATATTCGTTAGAAAACTCAAATAAATCAAAAATATTCAAAGAACTTCCCCAGTTAGAACTTAAACTTAATGAATGCTTCAAAGAACTAAATGTAGTATTGGTTTCAGATTGAATAACCTTATAAGTTGTTGTGGTTGACTTAGAAATTTCAATTTCAAAGTCTTCTTGTTCTCCACTTCTTATAGATCTTTCAAACAATATTTCGACAGGTAAATCAACATATCTTGAGTACTTATACAACTTGTAGTGAACAAGAAGCAAGTCAGCACTTTCTTCATGAAAAAACCAATTCGAATAACTCCAAGCTTTATCTTTTACTTTTTGTTCCTCAATTAGGCTACAAGTTCCTAAACTTGTTTTATACTCCCCAGTTGACAATTCATCAATATTTGTATCAGTAAAAGAACACAAAAATAACCCAACACAAGATACCAAACCAATTTTTTTAAATAATTTCATATAACCCTCTAGTTAATCTATTAAAATTATAAACCTTAATTTTGGAAAACAACATTTGCTAATTTCCAAAACAAATTAAAAAAATAATGGCTTAATTTTTAAAGAGATTTTCCTTAAAATTCCTAGTTCTTTTTCGCTAATCTTAGCTTTAAAAGTTTTATTTGATAAGTAAGATAATTCTCCTGGAACATCTTTAAATGTAAGCGAATAAGCAATCAAAAATTGTGTTCGATAATCAAACTCTTTTTCAAATAATTTGTTCTTTTTAAAGTCGCCATATTTTTCATCACCAACTATTGGACAGCCAATCGAAGCAAAATGAACTCTTAATTGATGTGTTCTACCAGTAATTAAACTAGCTTTAATAAGTGAATAATCTTTCTTAGAATCAATTACTTTATATAATGTTTTAGCTTCTTTTGCTCCATTCTCTATTTTTCCAATTTTAACAAAACCACTACTTGCATCTTTAAATAATGGAGCATTAATAACACCTTCCTCTTGCATAGGTTTATTGAATGTTAATACGAGATAAGTTTTAATTATTTCTTCATGTTTAGACAATAAATCTAGCATAATTTGTGACGAAAAAAGATTTTTCGCGAAGATTACAAGACCTGATGTATTACGATCTAAACGATGAACAGGTGATGGTTTATAAGATTCACCATCGTTTTTAAATTCACCTTTATTATATAAATAAGATAAAACCATGTTTGATAAAGTAATGCGTTTTTCACTGTTATCTCCATGAGATAAAATACCTTTTGGTTTATTTACAATCAAGATATTCTCATCTTCATAAACAATATCTATATTTGTTTTTAAATTAACTTTACTTACATCAGCAGGTTTATTAAATTCACTAATTTGCTCATCAGTTACATATATTCTTAAAAGATCATTTTCTTTTAAAATATAATTTTCTTTGATCCATTTTCCATTCACTTTCACGTCTTTCTTTCTAAAAGTTTTGTATATAAAAGACAATGGAGCTTCATTTAAAAATTTACGAATGAATTTATCTGCTCGTTGATTCGCATTTTCTTTAGTAATTAAAATTTCTTTCATAATTTGCTTCAAATAAATAAAAATTTAATGACAAAACCAGCCTAATCTTGATAAAATACTTATTGCACGAAGTTTATTAAGTGCATATCGGCTGGAGAAATACCCAAGAGGCTGAAGGGGTGGGCTTGGAAAGCTCATAGTTCTGTAACAGGAAGCAGGGGTTCAAATCCCCTTTTCTCCGCCATTTACGTGAATTATTTGATGCAATTTAAGATCGCATTTTTATTTACTTTTTTAGTTAAATATCAATTCACTAGAAAATATTTTACCTTAAGCACTTCTATTTAACTAGACAACACTTAAAAAGATTTAATTAGGTGCTTAATAAATTGGATCTATTAAACTGAAAAGCGGTAGTTTTACACTTGTGTTAGGTTTTTAGTCATAAATTCGTATATAATTTTTGCTTCAAAAATGCGATATTTATCAGAAAAATCGCATTTTTTATTTTTTAAACTTTTGTCAAATTTTTATTTGCAAAATGTAGCGAATTGTAGTATAATAAATGTGTAAAATAATGAGGTTTTGCAATGTATATCGAACAAAAGAAAAGCGGAAAAAAGACACAAATCTATATTTGTAAGAAAAAAAGAGTAATTAATAAAAAAGGAAAATCTGTTCCAAAAAGTTTTATTGTCAAAAAATTAGGTTTAAAAGAGGACCTTTTGAAAACATATCCAGGCGACGAATTAGACAAGTATTTAAAAGATCAAGTTAAGCTTGCCGAAAGTGAGGAAGGTGTATCCTTAAGTTATATTAAAATCAACGATTCGCTTGATTTAAATTTGGATGAACAAATGTGTTTCAATTTTGGGTATATTTACCCTCAAATTTTGCTCAATAATTTAAAACTTAAAGAATTCCTTGATACTATTGCTGCCCAAACAAAGATTACTTACGATTTTTCAAGTATTGTTATTGATTTAACAATTTCTCAAATTATCGATCCTAGAAGTAAAAGAGGTTTTTATAATTCTCCTAAGCTTTATGAAAAGGAAAAAGATTACGATTTACAACACGTTTATAGATCTTTAGATATTCTTGCCGCAAACACTGATATCATCAATGCTTACACTTA
>CALVLC010000031.1 GCA_944336335.1 uncultured Bacilli bacterium
TATCTTCAACAGTCATTCTAGGATCAAGTGAATCGATTGGATCTTGGAAGATCATTTGTATTTCACTTAATAATTTTCTAGAAACATGTTTATCATCGTGTTTAATTTGTTTAATCTTTTCAGATTGTACACGAACAACATTGTCTTTATATTCTTTGGCCTTTGAATATTCACTATTGAACTCTTCTTGAGTGATTTCTCCAGCTTGAAGTTTTGCTTTTAAGTCTTTTACTTTAGCGTTAAATCTTAAACGAGTATATTTAATTTCTTTTTCATTCCATCTACTTCCAGCGCCAATTCTAACACCTTTATAATAAATGGAACCACTTGTTATATGGTAAAGTCTAATAATTGAACGACCAGTTGTTGTTTTACCACAACCTGATTCACCAACGATACCAAAACATTCACCTTCTTTAATTTGGAAAGAAACATCATGAACTGCTTTTAATTTGTATCTATTTGGTCCTTTACCAAAGAAGAAATATTGCTTTAAGTGATTAACACTTAAAATGATATTTTCTTTAACATATTCTTCTTTAAATTTACATTTATTACGAATATCTTCAAGTTTTGCTTCTTTTTCTTCTTCAGAAATACCTTCAAGTTCATCTTTAGCATCAGTTTGTTCACTGATTGTAATTGAGTTATTTTCTTTTTGAATAACACTCTTTCCATCTTCAGCATTTTGATAAGCTTCAATATTTGAAGAAAGTAAAGCTTGTTTTGCACTCTTTGAAGCTTCATTTTCTCTCACAACGCTTTCAAGAATATCAAAACTTTCTTTAGGAACTTCTTTAAGTTGTTCTTGATTAGCATTTTGATTTTCTTCGTATTGTTTAATGGAGTTAGCAATACGAGTTTTGACTATACGAGGCATTTCAACTTGAGGTGCATCCGGATGGAGCAGCCAGGTTGCTGCGTAATGTGTATCACTTACTTTATAGAAAGGTGGCTCATGTTTAAAATCAATTTCAAGCGCATATTTACTTCTTAAAGCAAAAGCATCGCCTTTTGGAGGGAAACGCATATCTGGAGGTGTTCCAGGGATTGCTTCAAGTTTTTCTTTTGAATCAAGATCAGGAATTGATGAGAGCAAGGCCCATGTATATGGATGTTTTGGATTGTAGAAAATTTCATAAGCTGTTCCGTATTCGACAATCTTACCAGCATACATGACAGCAACTCTATCAGCCATATTAGCAACAACACCTAAATCGTGAGTAATAAAGATACAAGAAAGTCCTCTTTCACGTTTTAAGTTGTTAATAAGTTCAAGAATTTGAGCTTGAATTGTAACATCAAGTGCAGTTGTTGGTTCGTCACAAATTAAAATATCTGGATTTGCAGTTAAAGCAATTGCAATAACAATTCTTTGTCTCATACCGCCTGAGAATTCAAATGGATATTGTTTGAAACGTTTTTCAGGTAGAGGAATACCAACTTCTCTCATAACTTCAAGAGCCATCTTTTTAGCTTCTCTTTTAGTTACTTTAGTTGAGTTGATATAATCTTCTTTAACTTTTTTAATTTGATCTTCAAGTTCTTTAACTCTAGCGTAAGCTTTATCTAAAGTCTCATCACCAGTTGATGTAATTTTTTCTTCTTGTTTACCAAGTTTAGAAATATTTATTTCTTCTTGATTTTGTTTTTTGAAGAAAGCTAATAATGACTTCTTAGGTTTAACTTCATAAGAAAGCATTTTGTTAAGATTTTCTTTTGCTTCTTCACTAGCTGCATTTAAAGCTAATTCAAAATCTTGTTTTGCTTGAGTTAACTCATTTTCAAGTTCAGCAACTTTTTGATCTCTAGCATTTTTAAGATTTAAAGCATATTCTTTATTTTCTTTACTAGCATCTTTTTTCTTGTTAGATAAAGCTTTCTTGTATAAAGGTTTAAGTCTTTTATATTCATTTGTTGTATATGTTTTTAAAGACTTAAAGAAGTCTTTTCTTGTAGTTAAGCTTTCAGCTTCATCTTTTCCTTCGTAAGCACTTAAATCACTATTAAGAAGTTCAAGTTTTTGATTTAAAAGTTCTTTTCTAGTCGAATTAATCTCTTCTTCTAAATAACGAGAATCAAAATTGGTTGTGCTATTTAATGCATCAAGTTCATGAGTTGCTTCATCAACTAATTTCTTGTCATCTCTAACAAAAAGAGAGCAATACTCAACTATTTCTTCTTTTGTGTCGTTATATTTTTTGACATTTTCTTCATCACTTTCATCTTTTAAAGGAGTGTTTAAAAATTTAATATAGCAATCAATTTTTTCAATTTCGTTTTCGATATGATTAATTTCATAATCGGTATTAGCTTTTGAGTTTCTTAAGTTAACAAGTTCTTTTGAAATTAATTCATTGTAATGTTTTTTCAAAATGTTCTTGTTAATAAGTGTAGCTTCAGTAATTTGTTTACCAACTCTACAAATTGGGTTAAGTGAAGATAGAGGATCTTGGAAGATCATTCCAATTTTATGGCCTCTAATACGATGGAATTCTTCTTCACTAATACGAATTAAATCTTCACCTTCATATAAGATTTGTCCACTTTCAACAACAGCATTGTTGGCTAAAATTCCCATGATAGTTTTTGAAGTAACTGATTTACCACTACCAGATTCACCAACAATACAAAGAGTTTCACCTTTATAAAGATCGAAAGAAACACCTCTTACAGCATAAACCATCCCTGAATCGCTCTTGAAGTTGACTCTTAAATTTTTAACTTCAAGAACTTTAGGAGCGTTTTTATAATCTATTGTATTAAGTTTATTATCTATCATTTTTAATCACTCCCCTTTAGCGATGGATTGAACGCATCTCTCAAACCGTTTCCAAACAAGTTAAAGCTAATCATAATTAAAGCCATAATAACACTTGGGAAAACAATTAAATAAGCATATGTATTAAGATAAGTTTGATTATCAGAAAGAATAACGCCAAGAGATTGCATATCTTGGAAACCAAGACCTAAATACGAAATTGTAGCTTCAGTAAAGATAACACTTGGAATCATTAAAACAGCACTCGTAATAATTGTACCCATTGCGTTAGGTAAAATATGTTTAAAGATTAATCTAAAGTTACTTGCACCAAGTGTTCTGCTTGCAAGTGTATATTCTCTATCTCTAAATCTATAGAATTGAGTTCTAGTTAAACTTGCTGTTCCAATCCAGCCAGTTAAACACATAGCTAGAATAAATGTTATAAAGTTGCTGCCCATATTTAAGATACAAAGGGTCATAATAACTATCCATGGGACACCACTTAAAAGATCACAGAATCTTTGAAGTGCAATATCGATGTTTCCACCAAAATATCCACAAATTGCACCATAAAGTAAACCAAAGCTGAAACAAATTGCAAAGATTAATATACCTAAGCCGAGTGATGTTAATAAACCTGTAAAGACACGTTTAAGCATATCGTATCCATAATTGTCAGTTCCTAATAAGAAAGTAGGCATACTTGTATAACCTAAAACTTTATATCCACTAACTGCACAAGTTAAGTTGAAACTGACTAAATCTTCATATTCGGTTCTACTTATGCTTAAAATTTCAACAATTGGGAGATGATCAGCATCCAAAATATATTCTTCAAATTGAGATTGAATTAATTCTGTTTGTCCAGCGCGATATAAGAGATACCATTGATCTAAAATTGTTGTGTCGTACTCGCCAGTTACTTCATCGACTGGTAATAAATCGGCGCTTAACCAACCATTATTAATATAGCCACGTAATTGGGTAAGAGAAATACTTTCACTTCTATTTCCATATGGTACAGCATAAGTATCAAAAGTAAAATCACAAACCCAGCTTATTGCATGGTATAAATTCTTTCTTCCATTAGATGTCCAGAAACCATCTTCACCGGATTTGATCATGACCATAGCATTTGCATCATCCCATGAGATATCAGGATTAATCAAATTGCCTTCAGTAACAGAAACACTTTGAATAAAAAGAGAACTCGTTGAGTTAACATTTGGACGTAATCTAATTTCAAATCTCACTCTAACTGGTAAACTAGCATCAATGACTTCATTTTCTTCAATACCAGCTAAAACATCTTCTTTAACTAATGTGTTGACACTAACTTCTGTACCAACTTCATCTGTAGTAACTTCGTTTGTATAGGTGACTTCTTCATCAAAATCCTTAATTGTTAATTCATACGTTTCATTTTCTTCAAGATCAGGATTCCTTTGATAATATGTTGCAAAAATGCCATAACTACCAACTGGATAATTTTCAACAGTTTCATCTAATAATGAAATCTCAAATTTATATGGCAAAGCATCAGTTATATTTTCAATTTCGATTTCAGGACTACGTAAGTAAATTGCTTTACTATCCAAAACAGTTTCATCGTCTTCTTCAGTAACAAGTTGATTAAGGTTGGTTAAATTCAAGAAACCACCATAAGCTGAAGCAGCTTCAGTGTTAACATAACCTGTTCTAGCAGGTGATAAATTTAATACACTGTTACTTGGATATTGTGTAGTGAATGGATAACCATAAGTTTGTCCATCTTCACCAGTTTTTAGAGTATCAGGGTCTACAGGCGCATCAGTAACTCTTTTTGTCCCGTCCCAAAAACCAGTTCCAGCAGGGAATAATTTTGGCTCTAAGAATGTTTCATTAGGATGTTGTGTTTCAATATCATAAGGATCTGCAATTGGGATGATAATACTTCCTAAAAGAAGAATACCTAAAATAATTGCGCCAGCAACAGAAGATTTGTTTTTACAAAATCTTTTAAAAGCATCTTTTAAGAAAGTTGTAGGTTTTGTTTTGAATTTTGTATCATGAATGCTTTTATCTTTTTGAGCAAACTGAAACGATGATGAACTTAAATGTACTTTATGTTCAACTTCACTGCTATCTGTATAGATAAATTCTTTTCTTTCGTTATCCATTGTTCTTCGCTCCCATTCTGATACGAGGATCAATAAATCCGTAGGAGATATCTAAGAATACACTTGCAAGTAAACTAATAAGTGTAAAAATAGCCATATCAACCATTAAAACGTTATAGTCACGGGAATTAATAGAGTTAACAAAAAGACTACCAATTCCAGGAATATTGTATAAATTTTCAAGAATCATAGAACCAGATAAAATTCCAATAAATTCAGAAAGAATTGATGGAACAATTGGGACCATAGCATTTCTTAAAGCATGTCTTGTGATACATTGACTCTTAGTTAAACCTTTTGTTCTAGCAAGAAGTAAGTAATCACTACTCATAACTTCACAAAGTTCAGATCTTGTAAAACGACAATAGCCACAAATTGAACCAAAGCAGAGCGCTAAAACAGGAATAACATAACCTAAAGCCTTTGCTGATCCACTACTTGTTGCATCTGGCCATTGGAAAGGTAAAACGCCCAAATCATAAGCTAAAAATTTAATTAATAAAGAAATGATAATAAAACTTGGAACAGAAATAAAAATCATAACAAGTGTTGAAATGATATGGTCTGTAAGTTTATTTTTCTTTAAAGCGGCCCAAATACCTAAAGCAATGCCAACTGGAACACTAATAATAACTGAAATAATATTAATACCCATTGAAACAGGAAGACGTGAACCAATAATTGAAATAGCACTGGCATTAACTTGAATTGAAGTCGATGTGCCCCAGTTCCATTCAGTTATGATGTTCCAAATCCAGTTACCGTATTGCTCTAGAATTGGTCTTTGGTAGTAATAATATTGAGCACCACCATCTTGAATTAATTCTTTACCTGCAGTTGTCCATAATAATCTACCATATCCATCAACTTCGGAGTTAAAACTAACTACAAAGCCTTGCTCAACTTGATCGTTATAATAACGCCAAATATCTACAGGGAAACCAACTGGTTGTTGGAAAGGTAGAAGCCTCATCAACATAAACGTAACGCTTAAGATAATAAAGGCTGTAATTATGGCAAGTACAATTCTTTTAACAACGTATTTACCCATTTTTCTTTCCTCTAAAACACTTAAATATTTTACCAAAAATAAATAGTTTTTTATATAAAGAAATTGACGCCATTATGGCGTCAGTTTCTTATTTTTTTAATTCACTTTTTTAACTTAAATTATGGAAATATCAGCCATACTTAATGTTGTAGAAACAGGTACATTTTGAATAGACATATAATATGTCGCATAAATCGAAATTGAAACTTTACTACAATTTGATAAGTCAATTGCGTTATCATTACCAACTTGACCAAATGTCGAATTGAAATTCAAGACTTTTGGTAAATAGACACTAAATCCAGCAGTTTTAGTTCTAAATGAACCATCTTCATTTAAAGCTGTTTTGCTAAATTCAAACAATTCACCTAAATTAGCATTTAAAACAACCGATCTACTAGTTGATTCGCCTTTTAATCTATAACTGATAGTTACTGTAACATATTCATCTTCTTTTCTAGAAGCATCAGCAAATCCTTTAAAGGTAACGCCGCTTGCTTCAACTGCTTGTTCAAAGTTGAAGTAAACATCCCAAACCTCCATTTGATGACCTGCTTTGTCTGCAATTTGAATATTTCCTAATTGATCAGAAGGTCTCTTAAGTTCAATAGGGTTCTTTTCGACCTTTCCTTTATCATCGATTAAGGCTCCTTTTGTAGCAGCGGTCCATAAGCCATCAAAGCTCCAAATTTTACCATCATAATGAATACAGTTTTTAGCATCAATTGCTGATGTATCAATACCCCAGTTAAGTGTAAATCCTGATGTATTATCACTCTTTAATACTTCTAAGAAGCCTAAAGGATCAAGTTGCATACCAGAAACAGAACCGAAAGCTAAATCAAATTGGCCTCTACCCATTCTATCGTAAACATCTTGATAGTTAGTTGATCCATTGTGATTTACAAAATTAATTCTAAATCCTTTGGAATAGGCAGTTGTTGCTTCAAAAGCTTTATTGAAATAACCAACAAGTTCATTACCATATTCTTGGTTATCTGTTGTGTTCATCCAATATACATCAATAGTTTCACTATCTTCATAACCTGTATACTGACGTTTTTCAATTTCTTCACTGATTGCTCTATCCATTAATTGAACAGCAAAGTCAAAGTTATAACCATTAGTTTCTGGAGAATATTCAGCAATTGCAGCTTTATGTTGTGGAGTATCGTTATAAGATAAACCTTTTTCAGGTTCCCAAAGATATGATGGAGCAAAATAACTTTGTGATGGGACACTACCTCTTGTTGTTGCATATGTTTCTCTATCAATAGCAAAGCTTAATGCATTAACGAAGTTATCATTACTCATTAAAGGTTTACATGTGTATGGACTTTCACCTTTGCTATCTTCAAATAAAACATCCCATTCTTTTTGAGTTGCAGTATTTAAATTAAGTTTAAATGTTGAATCACCTTCAGAAACCGTGGTTCTTGGGTCATTAACATATTGTTTCATGTAATCTTTAGGAATTGAAATTGCATCTAATGTGCCAGCATTAATAAATTGGGTAAATGCGTAGTTTGGATCACTTGCAGCACCTTGTAAGTAGTTAATTTTAATACCAGCAATTTGATATCTGTTTCTAATTGATTCATCTGGATCGCTGAATTCAACCCATCTTTCATTTCTCTTATATACATTATATGTTGAGCTAGTTTCTTCAAGAACATATGGAGCGAGTGATAAAACGTTATCAACAGGTGTATAGCTTTGATCATAAGTATTAACTGTACCATAAGCATCTTTCATCGCAGTTGCATACATTGTACTTGGGGTAGCCGCAACTTCAGGATTAGCTTCATGACATTCTTTAGCTAATTGCTTAATAAAATCAAGCGGAATAGGTGAATTTAATGAAGAAGATAAGTTGGTCATAGCTGTAAATTGATTTACAGGAGTATTAAATGTAAATGTAATTGAACTTTCTTCTTCATTCAATTTTAATCCAACAAGTGAATAGAAAGTATCGGCATATTTTTCAACATCACCGCCATCACTTGCAGTTTTTGTTAAATCCGAAAATGCTCTAGCACCTTTTAAAGTGGCATTATTAGAATCTGATGTATAATCAGTATTTCTAGCAAGACCAATGTTTCCATTTAAAAGAAGCATAAATGGAGTTGCATAGTCTTCAAGTTCAACGCCTCTATTTGCAAAGTCAGATTGTCTTCCACCTTTTTGAGAAAGTGTATTGTAAACTAACCCATCCTTACCCGTTTTAACGTAAACTTTATATTGAGTTGCTAAACCTGTTGCTGCATTTTTATTTAAAGGTTGAGGCATAAAATCCTTTGTTTCTGGATTTGTTTTTGCTAAAACTGGATACCAATCATATCCTGTGCCTTCGGCATTGATCTTTTGTCCATAGTAGTTGGAAGAGATATAGCCGTATAAATCTGCAGATTCACTACCAGTATCATCTAAATAGTTAAAGTTTTGCTTGTTAGTAGTTCCACCATATGAATGATAGTACATTTTCCAAGCTTGATTTGTTTCTGCAGCCATTGGTTCAGTAATACGACCTTCAGAAAGAATACCAAAACCATAACCAGTAATATATTCATTAACTGGTTTTTCAATACGTGAGTTATACATAACATAACCACCATTCTCGAAAAGAGTAATGCCAGTTAAATGGTTATCAACAGCGTATTTTTCAAGTTTACCTAAAATATCAAGTTTTTCTTCGTAACTACTTGCAACATAGTTATAAGCATTACCATTTGTAGTAGTAGGTTCTCCTGTAACTTCGATTGAAATAGTTTTAGTTGCTTCACTTGCACTTACGCCCTCAGCTAAGTTTAAACAAGTAACAGTAATTGTTGCTTGACCAACTTTTAAACCAGTAGCTGTTCCGTTATTATTGATAGTAACAACAGACTCATCGCTGCTAACATAGCTATAAACACCAACAGCATTTTCGTTTTTTGGTTTAGGAACAACGTTAACTGTTTCGCCAACAACAATCTTATCACTTCCAGAAAGTTCTAATGTGTAGCCTTTGACTTTTTCATCTGTTACATCAACTATATCATCAGGGTCATCTCCACCACCGCAGCTACTAAGAGCAACTGCACTTAATCCGCCAAGAAGTAAGAAAGCACTTAAAGCATAAATTCCTTTTCTTTTTTTCATTAAATACGCTCCTTTCAACTTAATAAAAGTTTCATAATCGTTAGAATAATAAATTAGAAATAATTTTTGTCAACCCTATAATTTAATAAAATAATATGGATTTACAAAAAAATTACAAAAACGTCATTTTTTAGACATTTATACGATAAATTACATATAAAATTATCGTTAAAATTAAATAGATGATAGCGATACTTAAATATATTAAATAAAAGTATTTACTATCAATTCTTTTGATTTCTTTGCTTTTAGTGTAATCATAAACCCCATAAAATGCCTGATCTTCTTTAGAATGTGGATTTAAATGGGCTTTAAATCTAATTGCACTATAAGCAAAAATATCAAAGAAGCCGCTTCTCGTTGCAATTGAGAAAAAACATATTGCAAGCATTAAGATGAAATTAATAGTTGCAGCATTTAAAGCTGAAACCAAATAACTTCCACTAATGTTTAAAAAATAAATTAAAAGAAATAAACCAATAGAAAATGTTAATGAAATTAAAAATCTTATTCCATAAAGGTTAAAAAACTGTTTAAAATCAATACTTTTGTTAGGTTTATTCTTCATAAATTAATTTTCATAGAGACGAATAAGAAGGCACTAAGGCCTTCTTATTCAATGTAAATTATTAATCTTAAATTTTATCAAAGAGCAACAAATGTTACTTCAACAACGTTAACTCCGCCATTTAAGATAAATTGATAATTACCATTAAGATCACGAGCAATTTCAACTCCGTTTACTTTAACACTTCCAACGCGATATCCAGCATCTGGAATTGCATAGATTGTTGAAATTTCTCCACTAAATCCACTAACTTTATCAACGTAAACTTTACCATGTTCAACAGTTTCAGTATAGCTTACAGTTGCGTTAGCACTATCAGAGACATAATCATTGCCTTTTCCGTTGTCTTCAACTGTAAATGTTGTGTAGGCAGTTTTAAATTTAATGGTTGTATCATCAAGTCTTGTATAATTAATAGCTACTTTTGAGCCACTACTTGTAATACCAAAAACTTTTGCTGTAGAGTTAACTTTCTTAGGGTAAGTAAGAATAACAGTATAATCACCAAGATCTAAGTTATTGCCAGTGTAGTCTTTAGCACTTACTACGTAACGGTCAGAGATGTTATTTTTATTACCTTCATTTGTAATAGTATAACTATATGTTGAACCTGGAGTTAATGCGTCACTTTCAATCATTAAACCGTTATCAATATCAGTTGTATTAACCATGTAGTAAGAGAAGTTATATGTTCCATCACTAATATTAATATAAAGCTTATCGCCATCTAAAGTTTGAGGAATCTTAATATCAAGATAATAACCATCACTAGCTTTTGTTAAAGTGAAATCCTTAACCATATCAGCATTAATGTGGACATATTGACTTGAAGGAATATAAATTTCATTAAATTTAAGCCTTAAAGTCTTATTTCCACTACTATCAACAATGATTGATTTAGAAACAATGCTTGGGGCTTTAGAATCAACAACTAAATTAAATTGTTTAACTTGAGTTGAGCCATAGACAAGATTATAAGTAAATCTAATTTTATAGTTGCCATCTTGAAGTCTTGCACCGTTTTCATAGTATAAAGGAAGTTCAGTATAGCCTCTATGAGCTAAAGAGTAATCTCCAATATAACTACTACTTACGTGTGATTTATAGAGATTAGTAGTATTAGTAATAATATCTTTTACATTTCCGCTAATAACAACGTCACCTGTTTCGTCTAGAATCTCTACAATTTCACTTTTCATTGAACGATTAACAAATTCTTGTATATAAAGAACATCTGTTTCATCACTACCAACATATAAGGTTGTGTTTCCTTCAGCGTCTTTTGTATAAGTTAGTGCTTTTCCAAAATCTAATGGGTTTGTAGAGTTAACAAGAACGCCGGCTTTTCTATTATTAACTTGGTGATCTTCAAAACTTGCACCAACAATCATAGAACTCATATTGATGTAGCTTCTTGAATAAGAATTTGCACCAAGATAATTGACAAGATCAGAACCATAAACGTGACCATCTGTATCACCGGTTGTCATGTCATATCTCTTTTCTTTTTCAAACTCAAATGGCTCAGTTGCTTCTGCTTGACCATAATCGCCATAGAATCCCATAAATGGTAAAGAGAGATCGATATCTTGTGTTTCATCACTATTTGAATCTTCAAGGCAGAGATAACCTTCTAAATAAGTGCCATTTTTAAATTTAGAAAGATATTCTTTTGAAGCATCAGTAATAGTTTTTTCAGGGAAAATAACATCCTTTACTGTTTCATTAGAAGTAACGCTAACTTCGCCTAAATCGATTGTTTCTAATATAGTGTCATAAGATGTTTGTAACTCAGCACCTTCGAAAGTTGTATCTTTAGCAACATAGTTAGGAAGCTCGTTATCATGGTTATGATATTTATTAACAAGAGGAGCCATAACTTTTAATGTTGCTTTATATGTTTTATTTATTTTAGCTTCGTTATGTAATCTTATGCCTAAAGAAATAGTACCATTAGCAATTTTATCATTATTTCTTAATTCGACTTTAGCAAAGTTATTGCCAACATGCTCACTACCATATTCACCAGTTTTGCTATCAGGTACAAGTCCTTCTAAATAAACTGGAGTATTAATAGCATGAGCAGCATTTACTACACCGGCTCCTTGTTTTCTTGGAGAATATGGGGCTGTATCTTGAGATGAAGTCGCCTTATAAATTGTTACAGGTGTTTCATAATCGTCATCTGTCACAGTATCTTCAGAAGTAAATTCTTCATATACTGTATTTGTAAACTCATATTGATCAGCAGTTGACATTGTTCTCATGGTGATTGTTTTTAAGTAAGCAAGTCTTTCTTCGTCGCTTAATAAAGTACCATGAGCATCAAAATGCTCTTTTTGTTTTTCACCAATCATTAAAGCGGTAATACCAGTATAGTTTGGTGTTGCCATTGATGTACCATTTAAATAGCCAACAGCATTTGGATCTAGACTATCTTCAGGGACTTGACCTTGAGAATTTGCTTCACCAAGAATTGCGCCTCTAATTGATGTACCTGGAGCAGAAATAGTAGGAGCTAAATCAAGTGTTGATGTTGCTCCATCACTTGAAAAATCACTTAATTGATTTGCTTTAGGGTTTACATCTTCTCTTTCCGAAATAATCGAGGTATTATCACCACTTGAAGCAAAACATACTGGAGCGTCATCCGCTTCGTTAATTTGTGGTGTTAAGGAATCTAAAATTGTGTCCCTATCACCATATAAAACAAAGGCTACAGGGATATCTGGGACAGAATAACTTCCATTTGCATCGCCTGTTGACCAACTCATACCAAAATTAAATTCATAAGCTGTTGGGTCGTTATTGATAACAATTAAACCAGCACATCCAACATCTTCAGCAGCTTGAGCTTTATCAACGAATGAGTTACTTCCTCTATCAACAACAGCAATTTTGCCACGAAAATAATCATTTCCGAAAGCCGCAGTAACTTTTTGATAATCTGCACTTGTTCCATAGAAATTTCCTGAACTATCTTGCATGCCGGCTGTTACAAGCTGAATCTTGCCATTTTTATCAGCAGCTCTTTCTAACAATTTTTGATTCTCTTCAGTGATTCCGTATTCATTGCCTTCTGTATAATCAACTTGATCGTCGTAAGCGAAAACAGAATAAGTTCCATCAGTATTATCAATTCTAATACCATGTTCATAGTATTGAGTTGGGTTAGTATTACTTGCAATGATGTTTGCGTAAGTTGAATTAGAATAGCTTCCTAAAATACCGGTATCGACAGAATCAGTTGACCAGTCTTTATAAACGCTCATTGAACTAAACATATCTTTTCCAGCGTTTCCTGCAGCAATATTACAGTTAACACCATCAATAGAAAGTTTATCAATAACTTCGATAGCACCTGATTTATCAGAGAAGTCATCAAGATCACTACCTAAAGACATATTTAAGCCATCGACGCCTAAAACTAAACAGTCATTTAAAGCTTCTAAGATATCATCATCAGTTGCATAAACACCACCTGCACTTGTATCATCAGTAGGAATGGACTCATAGAAAACTTTCATCAATGCTAATTGTGCATTTGGAGCGATACCATCGTAATTTGTTATTTTTCTTGAAGTTACATTACCCTCTTCATCTTTTTCTTCGAAAACTGTATAACCGTTTGCGCCAGTAATAGTAGCAACATGGTTACCGTGTTCAGACCACGTAGATAAAACATCATAGTCATTAGCACTGTTTTCACTACTTGCGCCATAATCATAATAGAAAGGGATCTTTAAACTCCAATATAATGATCCATCAGCTCTATTTTGAGTAACGTTATTTGTACTCGTTTTCCCACCTTCATAAGTTGGGTCATTAGCTAGCGTGTTATCTAACTCTATCTTATGAGTAGCTTCTAGATCATCATATACTGCTTTTAAATCATCATAGTTAAATCTAGCTTGTGCCATTTCGATGACTTCTTGATCATCGAAAACATCATAATAATTGTGTTCTAGATAGAATCCAGAGTCTAGAATTGCAACAAAACTTCCAGCACCACCAGCACTATCTTCCGGAACATTCATTGTTTCAGCAGACATATTACTAGCGTTTTCAGTACTTGTTGCATCACTGGAAGCATTATTTAAAGTAATATAACCTTCTTTTTGAGCAGCTTCACTTCCAGCAATACTAGAAGTTTCACTGAAACGATAAACTTGGTTAACAGCAACTTTTTGAACGCCGTTAATTGATTCAATCAATGGTTGATAACTTTCATTAGCTTTGATTTTTAAGACATTAATTTCATCTAAAGTTCCTGTAACTGTATAGTTATCTTTTCCGATTAAATGATTAAGATTTGCAAGGAAATTATCTTGAGAAGCTTTAATTTCTGCATCACTTTTGCTTCTACTAGTTCCAGGAAGAACAACTAAAAACTCAGCATTTTGATTTAATAATTCAGCAGGTGCACTACTTGTTTCACCATTAAGCAAACAAGTCATAAAACCTAAAGAACCTAAGAGTAAGACAGATAAACCTAATTTATTTCTTTTCATAAGTCATTCTCCTTTCCTTACTTTAAAGCAAGTGCTTGAGTAGCACTTACTCCTCTTAAACCTTCTTCAATCCAGTCAACGCTTGTTTCACCAAAATCACCAAAGGCCATAACATAACCACTTAAAGTGACAGCGTTGATGTCCCAAACTTCAATTGTATCGATATTTGATGGATCTTCATAACTAGAATCATCAACATATTCTTTATAAGTAGTCATTAACCAGAATCTGAATTCATTGGTTTCGCCACCACCAATATAATCGA
Source organism: uncultured Bacilli bacterium (assembly GCA_944336335.1). Taxonomy (GTDB): domain Bacteria; phylum Bacillota_I; class Bacilli_A; order RFN20; family CAG-826; genus Onthovivens. The sequence continues at coordinate 14,460 of CALVLC010000031.1, forward strand.
CTAAATCTTGTAAAGCATTGTCATCAAATGATTGATAAGTGACCATAGTATCTGTTGATAAACCTGAATATTCACTAAATGTATACATGAGTCCATCTGGATTGGTTTCATCGCCAAATGTATTACTCATTACAGAAGCAAGATAACCACGAACTTGTGATTGACCACCTTGCATAATAGCATTTACATAATCTACAAATTCAACACCAGCTGGTAATTCAACAGGGTCACCTTGTGCAACAAACGTACTACCAGTGCCGCCATTAAATTGTTGAACACTAGTTTTGCCGTCTATAGTTACTTTTCCATAACCAACTTTGTCGATAACACTATAGAAATAATCATTATTGTAATAGGCATATGGGTTATTTGTTTCAATTCCATTTTCCCCATATTCAAATCTTGTATAGTTATTATTTTTAAACGTATCAGCTATTGTTTTAATTGGTGCTTTTACACTTATATCTGCAGGATACAATGCAGCTGGATCTTGAATAGCCATTTCGACTTCATCTACTGTTGTCCTGCCTATATCGCTTATAACAAGACTAGTATAACCATAACTTCCAAAATCAGCTCTTAATTCTAGATTCCCATCATTATTAAAAGAAACTGTAAAACGATTCATGATAGTAATAAGTGAACTAGACCAACCGCAATAATCTAAAAAGCTAGCTACAAATGGGTATTTAGCAGCTGTTTGTTCTCCCATATCATTATCGCCTTCAACTGTATCAATAACAGTTGTTAAAAATCTACCATTTAATGTTTGAGTAGGAACATCGTTTAAATCAAATAAAGTAAATAAACGGGCAATTGTTGAACCTTTGTCCCACCATGAGTCATGACCAGTTGAAACAATAATATCGCCTTGAATTTCGCCTCTATAGTTATAACTATATTGAACTATTCCGCTTTCGTTATCTTTTTCATAAGTTGTATAACCTATATGACTCTTAGGTTGTGTCGTGTCAAAAACAACTTCAGTACCATTTCTTTTGTTTTTATATTCTATTTCATCATAATAATTTTCATTATATTTTCTTAAATAATGGAAACCATTACTATCTGTTGTTGTTCCAACATTATTAAAAACTTCAGCTGTATAATTTTTGGTAGTTTGTAAAGTTTTGAAAATATCAAAAACTGATGTATCTTCTGTATATACTAAAATATTAAAAGATGTTGGTTCTACGCCGTTTTCATTAGAAGTAATGGTAACTTCATGAGTTCCTTCAGTTGTTAACTTACCTCCATCCATAATAGATAATGTGTAACTAGAAGAAGGCGCGTTACGTTTTGATTCTAATTTGCCATCAACATAAGTCAACTCTTGAACTTGAAGACCTCTAGTTGAAAATGTAGCTGTTTTTTCAGCAGATGTAGCGCTACTTCTTAAAGTATATGTTGTTGTTGAAGGTAATCTTGAAACATAAAGTTTTTTACTAACAATATTTTCCCCAATTGTAATTTCAAAAGATGTAGATTTATAACCATCTTTAGACACTGTTACTGGTTTTGTTCCTTCATCTGCTTCAGTAAAAGTTGTATCTTTAGGTATAGAGAAAGTTAATTCATCAGCATTAATTATCTCCGCAGATGTAACATCTTTTGTTCCATCAACATAAGCATATGACATAACTTGAATTCCATCATAACTTACTTTTTCACCAAATTTATATTTAGTTTTTGTAGGTAATGATGCAATTTCAAGTCTAAATTCGTCACTTTCAGAAATAACAGTTATGTGCGCAGGGGAAGATTTGATTGTACTATCAGCTACACTAGTTGCAGTAATTTCGACACTTCCAGCACTTAATAATGTGACAAGACCATCAGCATCAACTGATGCAATCGCAACATCACTACTTTCCCATGTAACTGAATTATCATTAACACCAAAGACTAAAGCTGATAATTGAATTTTATCTCCTACCTTGCCATTTTTTGCTCCTTGAATCGCAACAGTTCTTGTAGTGATTTCATTTGAACCGCCACATGATGCAAGTGTAGTAATCCCAATACCAGTAAGAGTTAGAAGTGAAAATGCTAATAATGCAGTTTTTCTTTTCTTCATCTTTATCTCCTTTCTTATATTAAATTAATAGACATAAAGAACCGTACGAAACGGTTCTTTATTTTAATTAAGCATTTGCTGGTTGAAGTAAGCTTACAAACTCATCAGCAGGTTTATAACTGCCGCTTCCAATATTTGTGATAGTCATAATATCAGCATATCCTAAATTTTGATACCAAGTTTCTTCACTTGAATGATCAGCAATATATGTATAAATTCTGATAAAACTATTTTCATTACTCCAATCATCGTCGACTAATTGATATTGAACATTAATTTTGCAATTTGAGAAACCAAGTTGTTGTTCATTAACTGTACCAATAATAGGGCACAATGTTTGAATAATTTCCCACATGTCATTTAAAATCACGCCGCTGCTTCCTTGTAATGCTAAAGTGCCATATAAGTTATAAGAACCAGTAACAAAGTCAACGTTTAATTCCTCATCATGCTCTGCTTGCTCATATTGTTTGTCCCAATATTCAATTGCAGGCTTTTCAAGACCACCAATTTCTTTTATGAAGCCATTCCAACTTGAAGGGTGATACATAGATAAATCTTTGATACTGGAAATATAATTTGTAGCATTGTACTCTCTCATATTTTCACTTGTTAATGCTAAATCTGAAACGCTCTTAAATTTTGAAGGAGTAAGAATAAATTCACCACTTTCATCTTGTTCTATTTCGCTCTGTGTACTTTCATAAATAACTTGACCAACAGTAGAGTCGGCAGCAAATGTATGGCCATTAAAAGTTTCCCCATTAACATTGAAAAACATGTTTGCGCTTGTGTCTATACTTACTGGATTCCCTATTGGATATCCTTGACTATCATATGATGCATAATTCACTATATTTTGTGCGATAACCATATAGTCGTCAGTACCGTGATACTCACAATTAAGATCAGAGAAGAATGCGTCACCAAATGTAGCATCAAAATTACCTGCTGCAACTGCGTCAACTACTTTTTCAAATGTAGGTGTAATATTATCAGCAGTGGTAAATTCTTTGTTTTCAATAATATCTTGTACTTCTTTTTCAGGTGAAACCAATGTTTCAGTTTCTACTAAACTAACAGGAGATATTACAAACATAGAAGTTCCGCTAGCAGGAATGCCAAGTTGGCTTGCTATCACCTCATTTGTTTTAAAATTGACCATGATTTGAGTAGCATAATCACCTGAAGCTAAAACCAAAACATCTAAAGTAGCATAACCAGGCATAATTTGATTTATTACACTTGCAACTTGACCAAATGTACTCATACCAGCTGCAAAAGAGTAAATGTTAGTTGAGTTGCTAGATGCTTGGGCTTGGTATAAAGCTAAATTAGCACCTGACTCTTCGTCGATGCCTTCATCAAGTAAAACTAAATCAGTAAATAAATTCCTTGAAAAATCTTGAGCCTTTAAAGACATATTAATGTCAAGCATTAAACTAGGGTCGCCTTCTAATTCATAATACGAATCATAAATATATCCAGCATCTTTTAAAGCAATATTATTGTTTTCGTCATAACCGAATTCATATTTGCGAATAAAACCATCTTCTGCGTGATAGACGGCTTGATTTGTAGAATCAAGAACATAATCATCCCAAGTTGATGTAATCTGACTTGACATAACTTGTTGTTTGCCTTGTTCATCAACATACGTCTCTAAAGCAATCAATTCTAAATCAGTATTTTCTTCATAATAATCAAGATTAGTATTGATAGCATAATTATCATTTTTACCAACGTTAATTGTAAAAGTTGTTGAACCTAAACTTGTATCTTTTGCTGTAACAGTAACTTCAATTTCGCCCTCTTCATCAAGTTTTGCGCCATTTTGAAGACTTAATGTATATTCATCACTGCCAATTTCATAGGAATCAATTGGTTCTCCATTAGCAAAGGTTGTATAAAGTACTGACAAACCATCACTACTAAAAGTTTCGCCTCTTAAATAAGTTGTTTTCATCTCAGAAACATCAACTGTAAGACCATATGTTTCTTCAACATCATTAACATAAACTAAAATGCTAGTTGTAACGCTTGTATCGCCTTCCAATGTAGCTGAAACAGTCCAACCAGTAGTTGTTTCTAAATTTGCTTTTGCTGAAACTTCAAGACCTTTATTTGAGTCAAGAGTAAGAGCTTTTGGAGATGATGTTGCCCAAACAATAGAATCAGTTTCGCTTCCGCCATCAATCATTGCACTGAAATTGATAGTTGAATATTTATCTACTGTAACATTTCCACCATTTGGAACAGCCGTGCCATTAACACTAATTGTGATCGATTTACTTGGACCACCACATGCTGATACACTGCCTAATCCTAAACCGAAGAGTGATAAGACAGCTAGTGCTTTAAATCCTTTTTTCATACGTTTCCTCCTATAATAAGAATTAATATAAATCCTTTAACGCTCGTATATCTTAATATTTAAAAACTTTTATATTATATATAAATATCATTTCTTAATGCTATCTTAATATTCAAATTTAAAAATTTGTCTCTTATTTTAAGTTTTAATTAAACATAGCATCTGAGACATCAACGACCAAATTCATTCGAAGCATAATTATTAGGTAGGAAACTTAAAATCTAAAATCATGTTACGACTAGAATTTAGGTAAAGGTATTATATTAAAGCTATTTTTAAAAAGCAAATAAAATATTCAAGTTTTGCAAAGATTTTCAATATTTCAGAACATTTTCTAAAAAAACATACCATTTATAAGCTTATTTTCGATAAAAACTAAAGTTTTGCAAGGTTTTTGCTAAATACTTCAATTATTTTGTTTCTACTTCCTCTACTTTAGTTTCTTCTTTTAAAGCTAAACTATTTTCCTTTGCTTTCTTCTTTCTCATATAGATAACAAGAAGATAAGCAAGAACTGTACAAACTATAAATAAAGGAGTCCCTACTCCTAAATCAATACTCATCTTGACGCCATCTCCAGGCCAGACACTAGTATAAACATTACTAACATCTTTGTTATAAAATACTGAAATTACTGAACCAAAAGTTAATCCAGTAATAAGAAAATACATATTAGTATGATACTTTTTAAAGAAATATGACATTAATTTAGAAAGTAAGAAGAAACCAAGAGCAAAGCCAACAACAAACAAAAAGAAAAATAAAATCCACTCTGGTTCATTTAACAAAACATCTAAATGTACTGCTCCCATCATTGGTTTAAAAAAGCCAATTGACATTAAAAGAACTGTCGCTGATAAGCCAGGAATAATTTGAGTTAAAGAAATTACTGCTCCAATAAGTAAAGCAACAATATGAATCCACCAAGGAAATACTTCAAAAGTTGATGAAATATCAAGTTCAGGAATATTAGCAAAGATCGCACTTAAGCACACAGGGAAAGCTAAACCTATTAAAAGTAAAGATATTCTTAAAGGTGTTACTTTTTCTTTTTTAATAACTTGATAAATTTCAGGAGCAGCTCCAAGCATTAATCCACCAAAGATACAAACAACAATAAAAGTATAATCTTCAATGACAGATTGAACTACAAAAAAGCCAACTACAAAGCCAAGTATAGCACCAAGAGCAATTGGTAATAGAAAGATAATACTCTTTTTAAACTTTTTAATAATATTACTTACAGCAAAAAGTAATTTATCATAAAGCTTAAAAAGGATCGCAATTGTTGAGCCGCTTATACCAGGTAAAATTACTGCTAATCCAAGTAATAACCCTGTAAAAGCTGACTTAAACCAACTTTTTACGTTATATTTTTCTAAAGTAATTTCTTGTTTAGTTTCTTGAGTTTCTATAACTTCATTCTTTTCATCCATAAGCTAAACCTACCTTTAAATCAGTCTTCTTTTTAACTTAAACATAATAGACAATTTTAAGAAAATAACAAGTAATATTAATCGACAATAAAAATTAATATTTGATATAATTAAGCGTGCGCCGGCTTAGCTCAGTTGGTAGAGCAACTCATTCGTAATGAGTAGGTCGGAGGTTCGATCCCTCTAGCCGGCACCAGATTTATTAAATATTTAGCACCTGCGTTATATAATTAACAGGTGTTTTTTTATGGTCGAAAATTCGAATCTAAATTGATGTTATCAATTATTTTGAGAAGTTTTAGTTTTTTTAAAAATATTTAAAGGATTAAAAATCATTCACTTGGATCTTTAATTTCCCGATATCCAGTTTTAGAGTTGCCAACAAAATTGATAAGACCAGAATCTCTTATGATTCTTGATACAGTTCTTTTGCTTTTTCCAATTAACCTAGCAAGCTCCTCCTTAATTATCTTGTAATTAGTTTTTATCGCTGCAATAATTTTTTCTAAATAAATATAGTTGTCGCCATGTTTGACATCACGAGTGTTGATACGGGTGTCAGCATTTTCTGAAACTTTAGCTTTAAAATTCATGTCAAGAAGAGCTGTTCTAAACCATTATCGTGTAGTGATTAAAAAAAGACGTATATCGTAATTAGAATAAGCTTCTTTAATACCGTTAAACCCTATTTTGGCCGATCTTTTTTGAAAAATGGTATATATGAATCGACGCAGCTCTGGCCTTTTAAAAATCACAGCTAGAACAAATGCTTTATTTAACGATGATAAGGAGCATGTTAGTTTTGAAATACGTAATTCTTTTTTTGTTGTTACTATTGAAAATGCAAATTACAAAAAAACAACAATTAATGAAGAAAAAGTTGATAACACACTCATATCTAAAGAGAGACAAAACGTAATTCTAAATTTATTAAACGAGAAAGATAGAAAAATTGTGGAATTGGCTTCTTTACTAAAAGTGAATCGTAAAACAATTAGACAAGATTTAGAAAAGCTGGAAAAATTAGGTCTCGATGCTGTAAGTGGCACAACTAAAAATAAGGTTTGGAAACTTATTAATAATAAAGAAAAAATCTCTTGATTTGATAAGAAAATCCTTATTGTGTTTTTAATAAAACATTATTCGCCTACTAAGATTAATATTCAAAAAATTATTTGAGGAAATTTTTTAATTATGAATTTCTTCCCACGCAAAAAATATAATTCCTCAAAATAAAACATTTTTAATAAGTCAGACATAATCAAGTAATATTTAAAGAAACCAAAAGAGCTAAATCTAATTACAACATTTAATTCGGCAAAAGATAAAATCTAAGAGGATTTTGAAATACATATGAATCATTTTTTAGCATAAAATGTTATCGAAGCTTTCACCTACTTCTAAGACAAAAACAAATCAACTTTACCTAATAAAAAATCTTCTATATTTAAATGTGTAATTCCGTCTTGAGAAAAATCAAACTTATCAAGGCTTAATACATATTTTGGCGATGCGTCTCTAATCTTTTTTAAAGCGTTAAACTCTCTATCAAGTGTTTCTTTATTTTCCATAATGTAAGAAACTTGTATGAAGCATTTTTTTCCATTTTTTATGACAACAAAATCAATATCAGTTTTATATAAGTTTCCAACATAAACTTCATAGCCTCTTGAAAGTAGTTCTAGGCAAATTACATTCTCCAAAAACTTACCACGATCAAAAACATTGGAAGAAGCTTGAATAAGTCTCATCCCATTATCAATTGCATAAAATTTAGGATTTGACTTTAAGACATCTTTTCCTTTTACATCATATCTTTTGATTTCAGTTAAAAGAAATGCGTTTTTCATTTTTTCCAAATAATTATATATAGTACTTAATGAACATACTTCTTTTCCACAATTTGAACTTTTTAAATAATTGTAAATAGATTCAGCGTTTATTTCGTTTCCAGCATTTAAAATAACGTAACTAGCCACACGATTAAACTTATTTTTTTCGATAGTTGAATCACGACTAAAGATATCTTTTTGGCATATATCGTTATAAAGTCCATTAATATAATATAAAATATCGTCTCTTTCCGTTAAATTAAACCTTAATGGATAGCCACCTAACTCTAGAAAATTGTAAAAAGAATTTGGCCACTCTAAATTTATCATTTTCTTATACTCTACTGCTTCTTGATAAGAAAAAGGAAATATTGGAAATTGTATGGTTCTACCTGTTAAAAGAGAAGAAATTTCAGTGGAAAGCATTTTAGAGTTAGAACCAGTTATAAAAATTGAACAAGGAAATGAAACGCGAAAAGAATTGATTGCTTTTTCAAAATTCTTAACATGATATATTTCATCAAAAAATAGATACATTTTTTTGTTTTGAACTCTTTTTAAAACATATTCATCTAATTTCTTATGATCATCAATATAACCAAATTCTTCTTTTTCAAAATTAAGATAAACAATCTGATCTTCCTCAACACCTTTTGTTAAAAGCTCATTGATGATCATTTGTAGAACCATTGATTTACCAGCACGTCTAGAACCAACTAAGACTTTTATAATATCTAAATCATAAAACGGTCTAATCTTTTTTAAGTATCTTTCTCTTATAAGCAGCATAATTTCTATCCTCAATAATATTTTAACAAGAATTTGGAAAAATTCATATTTTTTGTGAATTTTTCCAAAATGTTATTTCATCTTTGAAATAATTTAAAAATCTTGAAAGAGAAAAGCATACTAAAACTTAATAAGTCAACATATTATCAGTGTTTTTTGCACAAAAACAATCAAAATATTTTTAAACTAACAATTTGGAAAAATTCTAACTTTATGTGAATTTTTCCAAATTGTTTTTTATCCACCTCCATTTTTAATGTTTACACCTACATTGTTTTGAATATTGTAGGTGTAAATGTCAGTGTAAATTGAAGTATTAAATTTTACCGTGTTACTGGTAAAAATGATTTTAATCAGTTAGTTTTGCTGAATCAAATGTTATAGATATTCCATCAATAGCTTCCTTATTAAATAAAAGTGAAAGAACAATTGAAAGACATTTAAAAATACTTAAAGATAAAGGCTATATAAAAAGAATTATTTCTGATAAAACGGACATTACGAAGTACGAAAATAAAGAAAATACTAGAGTTTTAAAGACTTTTTGATATGATTATTGGCTTTTTTGATAACGTTACGATCACTATCATAAGTAATTTTAAATAAAGCTTCCTCATATAAGCACCACTCAAAAGAGTTCACTTCTTCATCGTGAGTATCTTTAGGAGCAACAGTTGAATCAAGAGGTGTTGCTAAAAAGAAATAAACATCTTTTATTGAAAGTTCACCTGGTTGATAAGTAATTTTTGTTTTAAATGAAGTATCAAGTTTAACATCTAAACTGGTTTCTTCTTTAATTTCTCGAATAGCGGTTTCTTCATCACTTTCACCACTTTCTTGATGTCCTTTACATAAAGAAGTATGTCCATAATTCATTTTTAAAAGTAAATAATAAATCTCGTTATTTTCTATCTTATAAATTACTGCTCCACAACTTTTTTCTTTAACAAGTCTATTAAAATAAAAATGATTTACAATAAAAATAACATTTAAAATAACAAGAGCTAAGATTGAAACAATCATTAATATAATAAAGAAATAATATAAAAGATCATAAAAACGAGAATCTTTACCATAGATTACTAAGCAATATAAAACATTAAAGTTTTCACTACTTGAATCACAAGCATCTTCTGGAAAATCAGCTAGTGGTAATCCTGCTAAATATGAAAAAGAAGTAATTGCAAAAGAAAGAATTGTTAAAATTAAAATTGTAATAAGAATATAAAAAGCAAGATGCGAATAAAAGCTTCTGGCTATTACATATTTACTTCTATATTTATTTGCTTTCTTCATTCTTTTCGACCTTTACATAATTATAGTAGCTATAAGTAGAATATTTTTCGGCTAGTTCACACATTCTTTTATAGCACTCATTTCTCATATATTCTTTGTTTTCATTAATAGATAATTCTTTTTTAGGATAAACCGCTTCTCCAACATAAACTGTTGGTTTAGGTTTATCACTAAAACGTCTTTTAGTGTAACAGGTTACAACTGGAATAGCTGGAAGATCTAACTTAGCTGGATATTTAAATGAAGTTGATATAAATGGTCTAATTTTAGTGTAATAAGGCCAAACATGAGCTTCAGGAAAAATAATCATAAATCTTTTTTTAGTGGCATAATATTTTAAAGCTTCATCAAATTTACGATAGTCACTAACTGAACTTGGAAGAGGAATAAATCCGAGTCCATAAAGTAAACCTCTAATTAGTTTTGGTAAAGTTAAAGCATCAGTATAACCAATTATATTGGCTCTTTTAAAAGTAACTGTAAGCACTTGATTAACAATCATGTCCCAAAAAGAGGTGTGGTTCATATAGATGTAGCCAGACCCACTTCTTTTTTTAACATCTTTGATATTTTTTCTACCTTTAATTCTAATTCCAGCAAAAAAGACAATAAGATGTAAAACAGGCTTAGCAACGCACCAATAAAGTAAAAAAGCATAAACTCTAAAAAAGATATTATTACGAATGTATTTATAATTTTTTGGTAATTCAATTCTTTTTAAAGTTTTAGTTTTTTCAAAATCATCATTTAATTCATCAGTGTAATAAAAAGTATGCCCTTTACTTTCCTTTGTCATTTTCAATCTCCAACGCTTGCTTATCTATAATATCACCTTTATGTTCAATTTTAAGCCAATTTGTTCTTTTATCTTTATGGAAGAAGCCATCTAAAACAGCTAGTAAGAAACTAGAAAAGAAAGCTAAATAAGTCATACAAATTACAATACATTGTGATGTTGTAAACTTTAAGTTTTTGTTATCTATAGCAATTGTAAATGCACTTATAAATATAAAGATCAAATATAAAATTGAAAACTGGAATAAAGCATGAGCAAATAGCCATCCTGACTGTTCACTACTTCCAAATAAACTAGCAATAAATAAACCAAAAGAAGCAATTGATGTTAATAAACAAATAATTGAAAAGATAACAAAAGGATAAATTGAAGTTGTATATTCTAGTAAAGAGAAAAATCTTTTCACTTTACTTTTTACTGGATAAACATTTTTCTTTTCTTTAAATCTTTTTTTACTAGCAAAAAATCCCCATACCCATCTAACATGTTGCCTATTTAAGGTTTTAAATTTATCTGGTTGTTCATCAAAATATTTTGCATAAGGATAATAATGCATTCTAATATTGTGATAGTAACAATATGTTGTAAGTTCAACATCTTCAGTCATTCCATTCCATATCCATCCGCCTTCATTATCAACAATTTCTTTAGCTATAAAATATCCTGTTCCAGTAAGAGTTGCTTTTTCAAAAAAGAAACTTCTTCCTCTAGACGTAAATTGATTCATGAAAGAAAATAAAGTAGCACTACAGCCACACACCCAGTTTTTTGTCGCATTTGTAAAACTACGATAGCCAACTCCAACTTGATATCCTGCTTGATAAACATCATTCATCAAACTTAAATAATCAGGATTCATGACATTATCTGCATCAAAAATAATAAAAGCGTCGTAAAATAAACCTCTTTTTTTAATTTCTTGATAAGCATCATCAAGAGCAAAACCTTTAGTTTTTCGATTTGTTAAGTCTCCTCTAATTACAACATTAAATCCAAATTCTTTAACTATCTCATTAGTTGGATCCTTTTCATCTTCAATAATTACGTAGACATCAAAAAAATCTTTAGGATAATCTAACTTCTCACAAGCATTTAAAATATTTCGAATAACATTAGATTCATTTCTAGCTGGAATTAAAATAGCAAATTTAGCAAATTTAGTAGCTTTAGGTAACCTTCTTGGTCTTTTACTAGCTACTCCAAAATATAAAAAGTAATACCAAAGGAAGCAAGAAAAGAAAAGAAAGGCTAATACAAGCGCAATATCAATCCAGTTAACAATTAGTTGATAATTCATACTATCTAATATTATAAAGACTTAATTTACTAAAGTAAAAATTTAGTCGATGAAAACGCTTGCATTTTGCCTTTTCTTTTCGCTTCCCTTGGTAAAATTAATTAGCCTATGGTCTTACTAAATTTAAATATAAAGTAAAATCGGCTCCATCAACTTTAGGTTCAACTTGAAGAGTGTATTCTGGATATTCTTTTTCGTAAACATTAGCATCATCCATATTCATCATAAATCCAGCCATAATTAAATCCATTGTGTAATCAAACTGAGCATCGCTTGCTATTTCTTCACTTGAAAATTTGCCCATCAAAGTCCCCATATCAAAATCAGGAAAAATTATTGCATTGCTATAACCTAAATCTGGATAAATGAAGGGAAGTTCATTAACTCTTTCTTCTGTACCAAGTAGTTCTACTAAGTCACTATAAAAGTCAAGTTCTGCCCAACTTGTTGGATCAGAAAATTCTACTAATTCAAAATTTGGATAAGGATTTGCGGCGTTTTCAAATTTACCAACCACTAAATTAACATGCCAAAGTCCAAAAGAATAATCATAATCAATGGTCATTTTGTTTTCTTCAATTACCATCTCAAAAGTTTCTTCATCAATAGAAGAGCCATCTTCTTCAACAAGAGTTGATGGTAAGAAATTATCAAGATATTCACCAAGTCCTTGACCAAGATGTAATTTCCAAGCTCCTTCATCACTAGTAAAGAAAGCGCTCGACATTGAAAAATCAATTAATTTGTCTTCAACTTTTTCTCCTTCTACAGCTTTTCCATTTGCATCAAAATAAACTTTGTCGCCTTCTTTTCTAACATTAAATGATACTAAACCTTTTTCAGTATTCATGTAACCATATTCTGAAGTTACATCATCTTCAGTGTGAGAAATGAAGACCATGTCTTTTGTTACACTAACATCATAAATTTCACTGACTTCATTATTGTCTGGATCAATTAAAGTATAAGTAAATTCATGATCTTGATTTTTAAGTAATTCAATCTTTTCATCAATTTCAGCATGAG
>CALVLC010000032.1 GCA_944336335.1 uncultured Bacilli bacterium
AACTAGACATAGTGACTTCCTCCTTTGCAATGTGCTAAATGTAAGTTAATTTACACATATCACAATTTACATGAATTCACGATATTTGCAATCGCTGATGGAGGTCACTTCATATTGTCTAATTAAGACGAAATTGAAGTTCCAGTTATATCACCTAAAAAAGAACTAAAAAGAGATCTTAAAGTTTCACCATTTCTTAAAGAAGGTGCTTTAATTTTAATAAGTCAAGTATTTTACTTTTTAACTCAAATTTCTTCTTTTTTAATTTTTGCTAATCTTTTTGAATACGGAAACATCAATAATATTCCTCATATTGATACGATTATTGATGTTTTAAGATGCTCAATTCCATTAGCTAATACCTTAATTTCATTTATAAATTTAAATCGAAAAATCATAACTGATAACTCTCTTAAAACAGCTATTCAATACATTTTCTTTGGTATTATCTTTGCTTCATTTGAAGCTTTATTAATTTATGATTTATCTCGAAGTGGAGATTTTTTCATTAATTTAGTTCTCTCATTCCTTCCGAAAAATCTCTTTCTTGCAATGGGAATATATGCCTTAATTTATTATTTACTCTTCAAAACTCCACTATTTTTGAAAAATAAGAAAATTAGAATTATATTTTTTAGACTACTTTCTATCCCTCTAATTAGTTTTTTAATTTTCTCAATAATCTACTCTCCACTTGTTAATTTAGAGTTAATAACAGGAAATATTTATCTAAATGTTTTCTTAGCTTCAATTAGTTTTTCTTATACCTTTATTGCTCTAGGATATATCTTTTTAAAGAAAATAATTGATACTTACTTTATACATAAATATAGAACGACTAATTTTGAAAGATATGAAAGAGGAAATCGCTATCAGTACATTTTAAACTCTGCTTTTATTTTTCTTCTTATAATCGTTTTTATTCTTTCTTTACTTTTAAGTTCTGATAAGAATCTAACTTCTTTAGATCTTAATAACTTTATTTATATACCTTGCGTTTTTCCTTTTATCTTCTTTTATAAAAAGCGTTTATTTAATAGAAATGTCTTTATTGATTTAGGAAGTGGCATTGCTTATTTTATCAGCACTTGTATTTCTTATTTACTTATTTTCCTTATAGTAACCTCCGGATAAAAATTTTGATAGCAAATAAAAAAATCTTAAACGTAGTGTTTTAAGCTACAATTTAAGATTTTTATTTTGAAATTATAAAGAAGTTTATTTAATAAATCTTCCTTTATTTTTCCCTTTTGAAGCGTGAATTAAAACTGTTCCATCTTGAGATTTAGCTAATTTATTAGCATATGAAACGGCTTCAACTTTTGTATCAAAAGTTTTAATAACTTTTAAGCCATCTTTTAAGATAATTTGCCATTTACCATCAACTTTTTTAACGTGGTAAACTTTCTTAATTTCACCTCTTCTTTGTTTTAAAAGAAGTTCCGAAGGTTCTTTTTTCTCTTCTTTTTCTTCACTTTCAGTAGAAGTTTCAGTTTCTTCAACTTTAGTTTCTTTTTCTTCTGAAGTTTCTGGTGAAGTGATTTCTTCACTTTCTTCTTTTACTTCAGATGGTCTTGTAGTGGAAGTTTCTTCTTTTACTTCTTCAGATGGAGTTTCATTAAGAACTTCTTCTTTTGCCTCTTCAGCTTCTGCTTTAGTAGGAGTTTCTTCTTGAACTTGTTCCTTAGTGGTTTCAAGAGGTTTTTCTTCTTCTACTTTTTCTTCTTGAGCTAAGACTTCGCTAGTTGTAACACCTTCTTCTTCAGCAAGCATTGCATCAATCTTTTCCATTTCATCATTATACTTTTCAATTTCAGCTTTATTAGCAAGTACAAAGTGACCTGGTCTAATTTCAACAAAACTTGGTTTATCAACGCTATAATCATGAACTTCACGAGGATTATAAACAATTCTTACTCTTTCTTTTTCTGTTAATGGGTTTGGTTTAGGAATTGCACTAAGTAATGATTTTGTATATGGATGTAATGGATGTTTAAATAATTCATCACTTGTTGCAAGTTCAACAATTTCACCAAAATACATAACAGCAATTCGGTCACAGAAATATTTAACAACTGATAAGTCATGGGCAATAAAAAGCATTGATAAATCCATTTCTTCTTTTAAATTGTTAAGAAGATTAATAATTTGAGCACGAATAGAAACATCAAGAGCAGAAATTGGTTCATCACAAATAAGAAGTTTTGGCTTCATAACTAAAGCACGAGCAATACCAATTCTTTGTCTTTGTCCACCTGAGAATTCATGTGGATAACGGTTTGCATAATCCTCAATTAAACCGACTTTATTTAAAGCTTCAACAACTGTTTTATGATTCTCTTCACGGTTTCTTTTACCTTGAATAATTAAGCCTTCACTAATAATAGATTCAACTGTCATTCTTGGATCGAGCGAATCAATTGGATCTTGGAAAATCATTTGAATCTCACTCATTAAATTTGCTTTATTTTTAGTTTTAGCATAACTTTCAATTTCTTCTTCATATCTAGAAATTTTAGTGTACTTTTGCGAGATTTTTATTAGATTTTCTTCGATTTCTTCCTCAGATAATTTGCCTTCATTTTCTTCAAGGAATTTATTGACTTCTTTACTTTTTTCATCTTTAAGTTTTTTAACTTCAAGCTTTAAAGTATTAACGAGTTCTTCCACTGAGTTAACCTTGCCAGCTCGTAAATTGTCATAATTTATTTGCGCAATTTTACTTTTTTGAACTGCAATAATCTCTTTAGCTCTTGTTTTTTCTTTTTCACTTAATTCTTTAAATTGCGCTTCATTAATTTCACCACTTGCTAACTTATTTTTTAAGTCTTTAAGTTTTTCTTTTAAATGAATCTTAGTATATTTAATTTCTTTTTCATTCCATCTTGAACCAGCAGAAATTCGGTAGCCTTTATAATAAATTGATCCACTTGTAATATCATAAAGTCTAATAACTGAACGTCCAGTTGTTGTTTTGCCACAACCTGATTCACCAACAAGACCAAAACTTTCACCTTCCTTAATATCAAAAGAAATATCATGAACAGCTTTTAATTTTGATCTTTTTACACCATTTCCAAAAAAGAAATATTGTTTTAAGTGATTAACGCTAAGTAAAACATCGTTTTTTACATATTCGCTTTTAAACTTAACACTTCTTTTTTTATTTTGACTTTGATTTTCTTGAAGTCTTAATTCTTCTTTAAGCTCACTATCACTTGTAATTTTGTGTTCACTCAATTCATCTTCAGAAGAAGTCACATTAGGATTTTCTTCAAGGTCAAATTCGATATTTTGATTTTCGTTTTTATTTCCTAAAAGCTTAGAAAATATTCCACTCTTTTTCTCTTTCATCTATTTGACCTCCTTGTTTTCTTCTTTTAAAGCATTTTCAATACGAGCCTTAACGATTTTTGGCATTTCAACCTTTTCAGCTCCAGGATATAAAAGCCAAGTTGCTGCATAATGTGTCTCACTGACTTTAAAAAATGGTGGTTCATGCTTAAAATCAATCGGCATTGCATAGCGACTTCTAAAAGCAAATGCGTCACCTTTTGGAGGGAAACGCATATCTGGAGGTGTTCCAGGAATTGCTTCAAGTTTTTCTTTTGAATCAATATCAGGAATTGAAGAAAGTAATGCCCAAGTATATGGATGACGAGGATCAAAGAAGACTTCTTTGGCGGTTCCATATTCTACAATCTTACCAGCGTACATAACAGCGACTCTATCTGCCATGTTAGCAACAACACCTAAATCGTGAGTAATAAAAATACAGGATAAATTTCTTTCTTTTTTAAGTTTATTAATAAGTTCAAGAATTTGAGCTTGAATTGTAACATCAAGCGCGGTTGTTGGCTCATCGCAAATTAAAATATCTGGATTTGCAGTTAAAGCAATTGCAATAACAATTCTTTGTCTCATACCACCTGAAAATTCAAAAGGATATTGTTTGAAACGTTTTTCAGGAAGAGG